>JBEEMU010000462.1:0-3824 GCA_041192485.1 Bacteroidota bacterium
CATGTAACTTTGTGGTGCGCGAGACGAGTCTTTGGTTTGGGCATACGACATCAAATTCGCCATCAAAAAGAGAGCGAGTGCGCTATAAAAACGGATATTTTTAGACACATTAAGCGAATTAGTACAAATCATAGACCTAAAAGACGATTTTTCAAGCACAAATGTACGAAGAAGCTTGCTTTTTTTACAACTTTTTTACACCTAATATATTTATTAGTTTTTTATTATTATATAAATATTTCATTATCAAAATATTATATTTATTGCAAAAAATAATTTGTATAATAAAATAAATATTAGAACTTAAAACCGATGGTTAGCATCACGCGGTCGTCGTCCATATTGCGGATAACGCTCAAAGCCGACGGCAAACTCGTTAAATAAGGCGTATATTCGTCTTTATGTTGCGAGCGAGTGTAGGCGAGGTCTAAGCTAAAGTGTTTTTCGCGCAAGCCAACGCCGATACTGTATTCTTGTCCAGCGCCGTTTGTTTTTTGCACACCACTTTTATATGGGTTCCCCAACAAGGCATAACCTGCACGCAAGCGAAAGACATCGTAAGCAAATTCGCCGCCTACGCGCAGGTTCACCGCATTTTGATATTTATTTTTAATGGTTTGATTAACAGCTTGTTCGGTTGCTTTATCTGCCGAAGAGCTGTTTTTATCATATATCACACGCATTGTTGCATAATTTATATATTCGCCGTCTAAATTTAGAAAACCGCTAACTGTATGCCCGCTCCAATTGCCTTTTTTGCTAATGAGCGACAAACTGCCAATTAAACGGGTAGGCGTGATGATGCTATAGCGATACAAACCGTTTTTAGAGCTGTCGGTCCAAACGCCGTTTTGAGGGCCCCAGACCGTGCTTGCTCCCACATTCGTATTAAAGCTATCCGTTAGCGACAGGTAAGAAGGCGTATGCACCGCAAAACCGAACCTTACGACTTGCGAAATTTTGACAGTTGCGCCCAATTTGAGGTTGATACCCGAGCCGTTCGTGTTCAGGTATTCATTGAAATTTGCGCTACGTAAATTCGCGTCATTCACCGTAGATTCGCTGTAAGATTTGTTTTCGGTATAATTAATAATAGGAATACCAAGTGTTGCACCAATATTTATTCGGTTTTCATAGTTCCCTGCCAACGAGATAGCTATTTCGTCGTAGCCGCCGCTTGTGCGAATAGACTGCTCTTTTTTGACCAATGCGTTCGGGTTGAAAAGCGCACTTTGATAGCTTGTTGCGCCGCCCACGGTGTCTATCAAATAAGTGTTATAGGCCAGCCCTTCGTGGTAATAATCGAGGTTGTCGGTCGTCTGGCCGTTTGCCAAGGCCGCAAAATGGTCGCCGATAGAGCCTGCGGTTTCCGCTTTGAAAAACGTTTGGCTATTGAAGTTTTGCAAGCGGTTGAAGCCCATGCCGAAAACGACTGTTTTCCAGTGCTTCTCGTCGTTGACGTGTGTAAATAGCAGGTCGGCATTGCTCACATTAAAATTAAATTTGGAGTCGCTCGTTCCCAGTGGATTGCCATTGACGAACGATTCGGTGTTCGGAACAAAAAGGACGGGCGTAATTGCAAACTCGCTTTGTCGAAAGGCTGCCAAGCCTGCAGGATTTTGCGCCGCCGCCGAATAGTCGGCTCCGAGTGCGCCGAGCGTTCCGCCGAGTGCTGCCGCCCGCGCCGTTCCGCCCGCCCCTAAATAACTGTAACGCAATGCGTCGATGTCGTTTTGCGCAATTAATGCGCTTGTTGCGCCTAAAAAAGCGATAATTGAGGATAAGATATGCCGTTTCATTAGTATAAGATTGATTAAATTGTTCGTAATAACGATTGATGGCACAAATGTCCGATGTTTTTTATTTCTATGCAAATCAACTTATGTGAAAGGGCGTAATGGTCGAGTAAAAGGAGAATTTTTTGGAAAATAGGATAAGAAAACGTATTTTATACCATGCAACCACAAACCGTACTCAACTACACGCTAAGGCATTTACTTGGCGAAGGAGGAACCGCCGATGTGTATTATGCCGAAAACTCTTTGGGCAAGGGTGCGGCTATTAAAGTGCTAAAAAAAGAGTATAGTAATAATAAGCAAGTGCGGCAGCGATTTCTACAAGACGCGCAAATTATGGCGCGGCTCAAACACCCTAATATCCGCGAAGTCTATGAATTTGTGGAAGGCGACGGCTTTGATGCGATTATTATGGAATATTTGGAGGGGGGCGACCTCAATACACGCTTGAAAAAACAGGGCGCAATGCCGCACGAAGCGGCAATAGGATATTTTGCTCAAGTTGCCGATGCTTTGGTGTATGCTCATGCTTTGGGTATTGTGCATCGCGATATAAAACCCGCTAACCTTTTTTTAACAAAGAGCGGTCTGTTGAAATAGGCATCATTGCGGTGATTTTTGCTGTTTTTTACTTTATTAATAAAAAAAATAAACCTGAACAAGCAAACGCAAATACTGAAAATAGGGTAAAAGAATCTGCAGTCATACCATCGTCAAATTCATTTAATAAAAAGGGTATCGCAAGTGCAGTAGAAGGGTATTATAATGCTTTAAACGCAAAAAATACAGATGAACTGTTGTCTTACTGGCGAGAAAACATAGACAGATATTATGGTAAAACGAATATTACGAAAGCCGATGTAGCCATAATGCTTAACAATGACACCTATTATAAAACAAGTGAGCAAATATGCGCGGATTTGAAGGCGGAGATAACGGGTTCTACGGCTACGCTTCGTTATACGCTTTATTATACTCGCGACCCAAACGGGCTAAAAGACAAGGAACGCAATAAAATTACCGTGTATATTAAAGCAAAAATGAATAATCGGTATCAATTTTATTCTATCGAGGAGCTTGGGGGGAGCTTGATAGAAAGTAATATTTGTAAAAAAATGCCTATCTTTGTGCCTGTAATTAACTGAACCTCTATACCTTACTTTTTATCGCCTTGTATTCATGCAGCAAAATCCAAACGCCTTACCAAACGGCACTTTTTTGCAAAGCGGGAAATACCACATTCTCGAAACTATCGGCAGCGGCGGCTTCGGCATTACCTATTTGGTAGAAAACCGACACACCAAGCAACAGCAAGTTATTAAAGAATTATTTTTGAGTGTTTCGGGTATGACGTGTACTCGAGAGGGAACGAATTTGGTTTTTTATACGACAAATCCGAAGTTTCAGTTTTCGCGTTTTAAAGAAAATTTTAGAAAGGAGGCGGGCGTGTTACTCAAATTGAAAAAAGTGACAGGTGTCGTGAATGTAATCGCTATTTTTGAAGAGAACGATACTATATATTTTGCAATGGACTGGATTGACGGGCAAAATTTGCAGCAATGGACTTCGGAAAAAAACGACCGAAGTTCGCCTTACTACATAGAACAATGCGTGGTGTGGGCGATGAACGCCGCTTTTATAGTGCATGGTGTGCATCGAGAAGGCGTTTTACACCGCGATATAAAACCGCAAAACATGATGGTTGTGCCAAAAACGGGGCAATTGGTGCTGATTGATTTTGGCATTGCCCGCGATTTTGTGGAAGGAGAAACGCAGACCCAAACGGCTATGCAATCGCCCGGCTACTCGCCGCCCGAACAGTGGGAGCTGAAAGCGCAACGCGGGGCTTACACTGATGTATATAGTTTGGGGGCAACGCTTTATTTTTTACTAACAGGGCGAACGCCCCCCGAAAACAGCGACCAACGCATCGTTAGAAAGGGTTTAGATGGCGGCTGGGAACCCATACATTTTAATAAAAACATACCCGAAGGGCTGAACGCAATCATTATACACGCCATGCAGCCC
>JBEEMU010000463.1:0-3839 GCA_041192485.1 Bacteroidota bacterium
TGAATGAAGGAACGGGAAACACAACCGCCGATGCCTCGTCGTTCAATCGGACAGGTGCCCTTAGCGGCAATACGCAATGGGGCGTTTTTCGTGGCAACGAGATTTTGAAAAACTTGGAGCAACTGCCCGAACGGCCGAATGTCGGTTTTGTGCGTGGCACTTACGGGCTTTCGGTGCAAGATGTCGTTGTGCGCGATTCTATTATGAATTTAAAGCAAACCATTACACAGTATCAACTCATAAATGGGCAGCCCGTTGCGGTAGATACGACCTATCAATATGCCGCAGTCGACCAAGATGTGTATAATGAAAATGGCGTAATCGTCAGTACCGTTCCTGTGGCGTTTGACAGCTCGTTTGCGATAAGCAACTTAAATTACTATTCAAAATCGCCGCAAAAATACGAAATTATGTCGTTTGTCACGCCTTACGGCATCGGCTTAGATTTGGGCGCAACGGGTAAAAGATGGGAGTTTGATGTCACGGATTTCGCTCCTGTTTTAAAGGGAAATAAACGCATTTCTATCGAGCGTGGCGGCGAAAACCAAGAAGAATTGGATATAAAATTTGTGTTTACCGAAGGAACGCCGCCGCGAAATGTCTTGTCGATACAACAGATTTGGCCAGTTATTCAAGCAAATTACACGGATATGAACGCCAATAAATACTACGAACCGCGGAGTATTACGCTGAATCCGAATTTAGCGACTTCAAAAATACGGTCGACCGTATCGGGGCATGGGCAGGAAGGCGAATTTACTTCGCGAACGCATTTCTTGAATTTGAACGGCGGCACAAACGAATTTACTTTTAATTTAACGAAAGAGTGTTCCTTGAATCCCGTGTATCCGCAAGGCGGAACGTGGGTGTATGACCGCATGGGCTGGTGTCCGGGCATGGCAACTGATTTGCGCGAATTTCCGACTACGCAATATTTGCAAGCAGGAGCTACTACTACTTTCGACTATGGCGTACAAGCGGCCGCAGGCGATTCGCGTTATATCGCCAGCCATCAATTGGTGCAATACGGCGCGGCAAACTACACGCTTGACGCAGCCATTGCAGAAGTGAAAAAACCGACAAATAAAATAGAGCAAGGCCGCCGCAACCCCGTTTGTATGAACCCTGTGGTGCGCATTACAAACACGGGAAGCGCGGCTTTAACGGCCTTGAAAATCACTTACGGCTTGGCAGGCGAACCGCAAACCGACTATCAATGGACGGGCAATTTGGCCTTCATGGCTTCGCAAGACGTAACGCTCAACGTTCCCGATTTAGGCACTACCGCCGGCAACTTTTTGGTAAGCCTCAGCAATCCGAACGGCGGAGCCGACCAAAACCCCGATAACAATACCGTTTCATCGCCCTATAATCCGCCGCTTTTGGTGCCGTATAATATCGTTATCGAGCTGAAATCTAATTCGTCGCCTACGCAAAATAGCTTTGTGGTGAAAAATGCCGCAGGCACGACCATCAAAAGCCGCAGCGGTTTGGCACTCAACACAACCTACCGCGACACCTTGAACTTAGCAAACGGTTGCTACGAATTTATTTTGACCGACACAGGCAACGACGGTTTGAGCTGGTGGGCAAATACGGCACAAGGCTCTGGTTATGTGCGTTTTAAGAACGCAGCAACGGGCGCAATTATCAAAAACTTCAATGCCGATTTTGGTGGCGAAGTCTATCAACAGTTTAGCCCAGGCAGCAACGTAGCGACCGAAGCTGCCGCTGAAACTGCCGATTTATTGCAAGTTTTCCCGAACCCCGTATCTGAAAAACTAACCATCGACATCGCTTTAGAAACAGCTACTAATGCCAATTTGGAAATTGTGGACATTACAGGGCGCACCATTTATACAGCGGTTTTCCACAATATTCAAAATAAAACCCTCGACCTCGATGTTTCGAGCTATCCGAAAGGGATGTATTTAGCGGTTTTAAAAGGAAATAGCGCAGTGAAAACGGTGAAATTTGTGGTGCAATAGTTTTTTTGAATTTTAGTTTTTAAAATGGAAAATATAAGATACAGCCAATTATTCTACCTATTTGCAGAAACAAGCCTGCAAATAGGTAGGCTATCGGATAGAACCGAGCAGCAGCTAAAATCATTAGCTGAAAAAACAGATAAGCAAATATCCGAATTTGCCACACAAGCAGGTGATTTTACCAATATTTCGTCCTTTTGCTTTTCCCTTTTTCTTTTTTCCTTCGCTCTTTCGGCGAAAGCCCAAGTAGTTGCTATAACCGCAATGCGCAATGGCAAGACAACGCCGTTTAAGAACGCTGTTATTCGCTGTATTCCAGCCGATAAAAAGCGAGAAGAATGGGTGGCTTTAACAGATTCTACGGGGACAAAACGCCTTTTGGCGCAAGAAGGCGATACAATTGCCGTTTATTCAAGGTTTGCTCTTCCGAAAACAATCGTTGTTCAGAAAGGCAAATGGCAAGATACGGTCTTATTTGACCAGACAAGTGATGGTTTATATCGGTTTTTGCCGCCAGAAATGCCGCCTTCCTTTTTACCAAAAGTGAAATTAGTCGATTTTGAAGCGCAACAGAAAGTAGAACTCCTCTACTTTTTGGGGCAGTATTTCGCGGATAAAGCCCCCGAAACGCTCACAAACGAGCAGGCATGGTTAGGCTATTGGTATAACCTAAAAAAAGAGATAGAAGAAGACGGCGTTTTGCTTTACTATAAAAATATGCAGCAATCGGCCTCGCGCCAAAACACGCTCTACACGCTGTTGGCTACCAACACGCATATTCCCGATTTTGAGGGCAATGGCTTGCAACAAACCCTGCTATACGGCGAAATGATGCACCGAAAGTATAAAACCGTTATCGCCGATTATAATAAAGCGCATAACGGCTTTTGGAACGCCGAGTTTAAGCAAACGCTCGCCGAACTCGCCAGCACCGAACAAGAAATTCTGGTTGTTTTACCTGCCTTCGAGTCCGCATTACTAAATGATGTCCAAGCACATTTTGAGCGTTTTTGCACCTTTGATTGAAAACTAAGTGCCTACAGCAAAATAAACACGGTTATCATTACCTCAAAACGCCCTATTTTTCCCGGTTTAAGTGGGCAATTATTTATATAAGGCTACTTAATCGCCAAGCTCCTACTCGATTAGCTAAAAAGTTAGGGCTTAAATTTCCAGCCAAGCAACATTAGCGTACCGAAACCGAGCGCATTGACGCTGCCATGCACGGCTTGCATCAGGGGCATATTGAGCCAAAAAAGTGGAAAAACAGGGCGCAAAGCGTATAATAATGCCAAAAGCATCGTTCCAAAAAGGCATAAACCGCCCAAAAGCCAGAGCCAGCGTGTTGCGCGAACTTCGGCGCGACTGGCGCGGATAAAAACCACGCCTGCGCCTGTGGCAGCCAAAGCCATCGCCGCGCCCGCGACCGTTTCTATCCAGTGAGGCAGCCCTATTTGCGTGGTCGTAATGCCTGTTGCCGTTAAAACAACGCCGACAAGTACGCTGAAAGCCGCCGTTTTTGCCCACTTATCGGCAGTATTTTGTTGCAATAAAAGAGCGATAGCAAGCATGAGTGCGAAGCCTGCATAATGAAAATGTGCGCCTGTTAGCAACACTATCCACGCCGAAAACCCCAAAGGCTGCGCATCGAAGCGGTCGAAAACCAACCATAAAGCCGCGTTAGTCAGAAAGCCCCAGGCTGCCAATAAACTGATGAAAGGCAAGGAAAAAGACGAATCCTGCGAAAAAGGCGGACGAAGCGAAAAAGGCGAACCTTGCCAAGATAAACACTGCCAAAGTAAGCGCAACAAATGCGGCAACGCGACTGCTGCGCACCATAAAAAGTAAAAA
>JBEEMU010000464.1:0-10743 GCA_041192485.1 Bacteroidota bacterium
TTTAAGAACATTTTTTCACACTTTTAATCTTCTTGATTTATTTTCACAATCTTATTTTCATCATTCTACCATGAATTTACAAAAATCAAACCAAGCGAGTTCGCTAAACGGCGAAAACCAAGAAGAGCGGACCCTCAAGTACCAAGCCACTATTGTGGCTATAACGATGCTGCTTTTATTGGTACCTCTAATGCTCTTTGGAGAGGGCAGAGATGGCTATATGGAGCTTGTTTACTACAAGCTAACGCGGCAAACGGCGGCGGGGCGGCAGTTGAAACAAAACTTGCAGCACCGTGAAGACAGCATAAAGGGGCTTCAAGATTGGTTCGCCCAAAACTACTATATGAGGGAAGGGTTAAATCTGGCGCACTGTACGTTTCGGAGCACGCCCATAAAAACGGTGGGCGAAAGCGGCGACACCTGCAGCATTATCGTAAAAGCAAGAAGCGAAACGCTGTATAGAGGAGAGGCAGACGTTTACGTTGTCTACCATCAGCAGCTCCTTATATCGCTCGAAAATGTAAAAAGCAATTTTTATCCTGAAGAAGTCCGATTCTCCTTGGACAACGATGAGTATGTGGCATCGCCTCTGTTTGAGTACGATAAGCATCACGTTTTTTTCAGTATCATGATAAATGATACATTGAGCGTATGTCCTTTTCATGCCAAGCAACTAAAAGCAATACGATTAGTTAACCATTGCCACGAATCTTATAGCATTCTATTTGACAAAAAAACGGCGGTCGAATTACAAAAACACCTTCGTAGCCTCTACCTTTACGAAACGAATAAGGTAGATATTCCTGACTTTTACACCATTTTTTATCGCCTTTTTTAAGCCACTATTCACCCTTTTCTTTACGCTTTTCTTCACCTTTTCTTCACCCTTTTCTTTACTTTTTTTTCACCCTTTTCTTCATTTTTTCAATCAATATTTTTTTAATCAATCAATTTTACTTAACACACATGAGAAAAATTTATTTTTCAATCGTCCTTGTCTCGCTTTGCGCCCTCACAAACTCCGTCACGCTGTTTGCACAAATCGCGCCCGACCGCATTACCTTTACCGACAGTAGCAAAATAACCGCTATCGTGAAAGCCGTGCAGCCGCCCCAAATTCAGTATAACGACTATGTAGATGCCACGCAAAAAGAAGGCACGGCACACACTGTTGCTATCAACCAAGTGGCTTACATTCAATATGCAAATGGGCGCGTAGAACGCAATGCAGACTGGCAAGCCGCGCTACTTAGCATCGAAATGAGCAAAAGAACGGCTCTTATAGGCGCGTACTCGCTAAACCAAACGCCGCACACCGCTCCAGCTCTCGCAACATCGTATGAGCAGGCTTTTATTCCAAAAATAAATTTAACAAACTTGGCACTTGGTGATATTAATGTGGGGGTTGAATACACCTTAAATAAAAATTTTAGCGTGGAAGGCTATCTTGGTTATGCAGGGCAAGGCATCAACAAAGGGCATTTTTACGTTTATGAAAACGGCACGAATTACGCTGTTACCAGCGATTTGAAATCAGGCGGTTTATTCAGCGATTTTGCCGTAAAATGGTATTCGGGCTTGCATAATCAATGGCTTAATGTTGTTTTCCAAACCGATTATCAGCGTGCCGCACCACATGGTTGGAACTTGGCATTACGCGAACAATTCATCGCCGCAAACACCGAAGCAACCTTTACCTACGACAACCTTTCGCTACCCACGCAAACAAGCAAAGGAACTGCCGTTACTGCGGCTACAACGCTTTGTATTGGCTACCAGCAAAGCCATATATTTAAAGCCCTAACTTTTGAAACTTATACAGGCTTAGGTGTTAAACACCGCACCTCAACAGGCTTTAATATTATCACACCTGGAGGTGCTCCATTAGAAGTCATTAAAACCTACGATACCGACCTACTTACTTTTGTCTATGGTATTACAATCGGTGTTGATATCAATGCATTCAAGAAAAACTTGAAATAGACAAATGAAAAAAGGCAACCGTTTATAAAACACAATTTGTTCCAAACGGTTGTCTTTTTTATGTCTATCGTGGGTGCGAAAAACCGCTAAATTGAAAATCGTTTTAGGTGGATTTAAGCTTTTTTTGTTACGACCCACAAAAGTCCGTAAAAATTCCCCTATATTCGCTTTTTCCACCAAAAATAAATTAGTGTCAGAAACTTTACCTATCTTTGCGTCATATTTTCCATTCCTAATTTGAATTTTTTATGAAGTTTATACAATTAAAGTTTACTTGTACACTCGTTTTTGCCTTAAATATAGTGGCAATAGCGGCTTTTGGACAAGGCAATGCGACAAATATAGACCCACCAAATACCCCGCAGTCGGCAGTTGGTGGGGCTAAAAACCCTTTGACGATGCCTTACGAGCGCGAGCAATCCTACGCTTCGCCAAACGATACCTCGCTGCCCGAATGGGTACGCGAAATGTACGCTCCCGACCCGAATTTACTCAAAGTAGAGCAATTATATAAGGAGTATTACAAAAAAAATCCTTTTGTAAAAAATTCGCATACGCAATATTTTAAGCGTTGGACGAAAGTCTATCGCAAATTTACGCAAAAAGATGGCACTGTGCGTCCGCCTTCAAAAGACGCTTTTGATAAAGATTGGGCGGCTTTGGAGGACTTGCGCTTGACGCAAAAAAAGAGCGCATCACAGCAGCGCAACACAAATACGACTACTTGGGGTGCGGCAAACTGGATAGGCATCGGGCCTTTTGATTTTGATAAAGATGCCGCAGGACGCAGTCACGCGCCTGGTGCTGCGCACGTTTATACACTTGAAAAAGCACCGTCTAACCCCGATATTTTGTATTGCGGAACAGCGAACGCAGGTGTTTGGAAAACGATTGATAGAGGCTTGACTTGGACGTGTTTGACCCTAAATATGCCCATAAACTACTGTAATGCCGTAGAAATACACCCGACCGACCCAAATATCGCGCTGTTTGGTGCAAATGGGCGCGTGTATAAAACCACGAATGGCGGAACTTCGTGGACGGCTATTGGCGATGCTGCTTTCAATTCCGTTTCGCATGAGGTTTTGGAAATCGCTTATAAGCCTGGCGATGTGAACACCTTATATATAGGTTCGGATAAAGGTTTTTTCCGCTCTACCGATGGCGGCGCGAATTTTACAAAAATAATTGCAACGCGCACTTCCGCAGGCTATTTTTCCGAATTAGAGTTCAAGCCTAACGATGCGAATACGCTATATGTAGTGTATTCGGGCGTGGCCGATTTATACACAGAACTCTATAAATCAACCGACGGTGGCGCAACGTTTACGATTATGAATGGCTGGCCTGTAATTGCTACATCAAGCAGCCAAAACAATACAGGTATTCATAATTTTGCGGAAGCAAGCGGTGTGAAAAACTACGCTACTTTTGCGAATGATAATTTGGGAACACCCACTGTACCTAATTTTACCATAGAAATGCGCGTAAAATTGCCCTCAAATGTAGGCTCTGACCGTGCTATACTTTCTAATAAAAACTGGTCGTCGGGCATAAATAAAGGCTGGGTACTTGGGGTGCGCTATACGGGCGAATTGACTTTTAATATGGGTGATGCTGCCGCACGAATTGACTTGAATACGGCGAGTATTTGGGACGATGCTTGGCATAATGTATCGGTTGTGTACCGCGCAAGTGGCGCAAAAGAACTGTATGTGGACGGTGTTTTGAAAACATCTTCTACCACAAATTTAGCGGGAACGGTCAATACTGCGCTTTCTACCATCATGAATTATGATGGTAATTTGGCTTATGGTGGCAACGAAATGAGTGTGGACGAAATCCGTATTTTCAATACAGCACTGCCTATTGCTACCATAAATACATGGAAAAACACGGAAGCGGACAATACGCACCCGAATTACGCTAACCTGTTGCATCAATACAAATGCAATGAAGCGAGTGGCGCGACTTTGATAGACGCAAAAGGCGCAGGAAACGGTACTTTAACCAATGTTTTTGACCGTTTTACGCAACAATCCTTCAGTTCTACCACGAATCTTACAGGTACCGACCACCAAAAACGTGCCGAAATATGCGTGACCGCAGCCAAGCCGAACCGCGTATTTGCCCTACTTTCGGGTGTAAAAGACGGAGGCGATGGCTTGTATGGCGTGTATATGAGTGATGATGCAGGCGCAACTTGGACGCATAAATGTTGCGGCACGGGCGCAGGTGGTGTCGTCATTCCGACTACAACCGTCGGTGTGACAAGCCCTGGCACAAACCCTAATCTTTTGGGTTATTCCGAAACGGGTAGCGATAATGGCGGACAATATTACTATGACCTTGCCATGGAAGCCGACCCTGCAAACGGCAACAAAGTACATATTGCAGGCATCAATCACTGGTATTCATTAGATGGCGGCACTACTTTTACACTGACCGCAAAATGGTCATGGCCCGAAAATCCAGCATACGTACACGCCGATATTCACGGCATACATATCTACGGTAATGAGGTTTGGATAAACAATGATGGCGGTATTTTCATGTCGCCTGATAGCGGCAAAATCAGCTTTAATAAAAGACAATACGGCATACAAGGTACCGATTTTTGGGGCTTTGGTATGGGACATAAAGATGCTAACGTCATGCTCGGCGGCACTTACCACAACAGCCATTTATTGAAAAATAATAATGTTTACCTCAACGGTTGGACTTCTTACACGGGTAGCGCCGATGGTACACGCGGTTTTGTAAACCCAGGCAAACCTAAAACCGTGTATAATGATGGCGGAAAAGATGTTCTTTCTAATGATAGAACCGTGTCTGCTATCCGCACTTCATTCAGCAAACTGCCGAATACGGGCGGCACACCGAGCAAGATTATCTGGGACCCACGTTGTTATAACTGCCTCTATTCGGGCAATGGCACCGAACTTTGGTATAGCGAGGACGATGGCAATAATTTTAGTTTAATAAAAGACTTCGGTACGAGTTATAGTGTTGCCGATATAGAAGTTGCCTGGGATAACCCGAACACCCTTTTTGTAACAACGACAACGGGGTTTTATGGTGCAAAACAAATTTGGAAAACCACCGATAAAGGGCAAAACTGGGCAAATATCACACCATCAGGACTTGGTTTTGCTACCGATATGTCGTTTGATCTAGCCGTAGGCGACAATAGCAACGACGTTTGGCTCGCTTGTTTTCACCCTTACGGCTGGAATGCAAGCAATAACAACAAGGTTTTTTATTCTAATAATGGCGGCACGACTTGGACGAGTTGGAATACTGCGCTTACTAACGGACAAAATATTACAAATATCGTTTACCAACGCGGTGCAAACGGCGTATATATTGGTACACAAAACAGCGTTTTATACAGAAATAAAACCATGACTGATTGGGCTTTGTACGACAATGGTTTGCCCAAATCCACCACTTCGCTAACGGTTTTACCTTGGTATAAAGAAGGCAAATTGCGCAATGCCACCAATCGCAGCGTGTATGAAACGCAGCTGTACGAGCTTGGCACACCGCAAGCGCAGCCGATGGCCGACAAACTCAAATCTTATTGCTCCCGCGATACCGTTTATTTTACCGACTATTCGGCGCATTACAAAACAGGCGCGGCGTGGCTTTGGACAATTACACCTACACCTTTATATATAAGCAATGCGACGATAGAAAGCCCGAAAGTGGTTTTTGGCGCAGCAGGCAATTACACCATTACCTTGCGCGTAACTGATAGTATGGGTACAGCCACAAAAGCATTTTTTGAAGGCTTTGCGGTAGCAAATAATTGCAACGTAGATACCATTCCAGGCAACGCGCTGCAAACCGCAAGTGGACAGTACGCTTCCGCAATAAACGCGCCGAACCTGAATAGCAATACCGTTACGCTCATGGCTTGGGTAAAACCGAGTATTGCGCACAATAATACGGCGGGCGTACTGTTTTTTAGGGGCGGTACAACGGTTTCTGGCATTCATTTGGGTACAAACAACCTGCTTTCCTACCACTGGGACAATGGAAAATATAGCTTTAATTCAGGCTTAAACCTGCCTGTAAATGAATGGTCGCACATCGCATTGGTGGTAGAGCCTACAAAAGCAACTTTATATCTGAACGGCAAGCCCGCCATAAATACGAGTGCGCATGTGGTAGAAGCATTTGATGCGCCGCTCTATATTGGGCGCGATGCGGGCTATACGAGCCGCGATTTTCAAGGTATGATAGACGAGGTTTGTGTGTATAAACGTTCGCTTTCGCAAATAGAAATACGAGAGGGTATGCACTTTGTAAAAAAACCGATAAACGATGCCAGTTTGGTGTCTTACTACCAATTTAATGAAGCAAGCGGTGCAGAAATATTAGACCGTGCAGGCATCAATCATGCTAAAATGGGTAGTGCTAGTCGGGCTGTTTCTACCGCACCTTTCGGTACAGGTATCGTCAATCGCACGACCGTTACCGCAGGCGGTGCAGTCAATTTTGGCAATACAGGCGTGAGCATTACTTTTCCTGCCGCAGGCAATAAGCCTAATGGCGAACTCGTTGTCAGCCGCCTTTACCGTCAGCCCGATGCCCTACCAGCCACGCCAAGTAGCCCGCATTATTGGGTTATCAATAATTATGGTGTCAATAGCACGATCGCACCGCTTACTGATATTCGTTTTAATGGCATTGGCAGCACCGTAAACAACGATAATATTACACTTTACAAACGCAAAACAGGCAACGATGGCGCAACCTGGGGTAGCCCTGTTTCTACTTATACCACAACCGCCGCCAGCCAAAATGCTAATATCACTTTTCCAGGTGCAAATATTACAGGTTTTAGCCAGTTTAGTACAACTGCTGTAAGTTCGCCGTTGCCCGTAGAATGGCTGTCGTTTACTTTGCAAGCCAATAACGCACCAACCGCCGTAAACCTCTTTTGGACAACCGCTTCCGAACGCAATTGTGCTTATTTTGAAATAGCCCGCAGCCGTGATGGTCTTAGTTTTGAAACCATCGGAAAAATCACCGCAAATGGCACAACAACGAATATTTCAAATTATAAAGCGATTGATAACGAACCACTTACAGGGCTTTCTTATTATAGAATAAAACAAATAGACCAAGACGGACAGTTTTCGTATAGCAATGTAGAATCTGCTTTTTTCCGCCCAGTTTATGATTATTTTAGTATAAATCCCAACCTAATCGCAAAAGGCGAACCTATCGATATTCAAGCCGAAAAAAGCGGCTACACGGCTACAGCAAACGACCTTTGGGGACGCGAGCTTTTTCATCAACCTCTCAACTACGGCAAAAACACGATTCCGCTCACCAACCTCGCTGCTGGCACATATTTCGTCCGTATTTCCAATGGCAAAGAGTCTTGTTTGAAAAAAATTGTGGTGGAATAAAATTTTCTGCTAAGTGCCAACAGCAAAATAAACACGGTTATCATTACCTCAAAACGCCCTATTTTACAGGGTTTAAGTGAGCAATCATTTATATACTACTACTACTTACTAAGTTGTGTTTCAAGTTAATATTGTCGGGCAAATACGAGTGTTTCGGCGAGCTGGGTTTTTACTCGATAGTTCCGTAAATAAATAAAAATAAAAAAACAGCGCATCACTTTTTAAAGTAATGCGCTGTTTTTTATTTTTGCACCTGTTTAAGTTGATGTTATTTTATAAGGCTTTTCAGAGCCTTACTTTCGTCATCTTAAAGAAGTAAGTATTAATACACCATCAATTTCTGTGTACCGAAGATGTTAGCGGATTGCACCGAAATATGGTAGCAACCTGCGGGTAATCCTGCGGTATCAAAAACAAATTCATTGTGTCCATTGATTGTTTTGGTTGCTTGGGAGCGCACTAATTGCCCCATGGCATCATACAAATTGAGGGTAATTGCTTCGGCAATGTCCGTATCGAGCATAATGCGCGTATAATCGTTTGCTGGGTTCGGCTGCAATTTGAAGACGGTGGTTTGCTTGTTAAGCGCGGTCGTTGCAGTAGCTAACACACGCGATAAATTGATATTGTCCACATACAAATTATTTTCAAAATTATTAACCGTGTGGAACTGGATTTGTAAACCTTGCTCATTGGCATAAGCCGATAAGTCAACTTGCTCGCTGCGCCATTGTGTAGCGGTTGGGGCAAAAGCGACGGTATCGGCGGGTGCAGTAGATAATAAATCTTTTTGTTTGCGGTAAACTTCCGTCCAGCTTCCGCCACAATTGGTAGAAACGCGCACCACTAAAGTATCATACGAACAAGGGCTTTGTTGTGCAGGTGTTCCTGCGGCATTATTACAGTCGGTGCCATCAATCGAGTAATAGGCATAAGCTACATCGAAAGTGAGGACAGGCATCGTGGTTGCAACATTGCCCGCAATGCCTACAATATTAGCCAAAGGCAGGTTTAAGTCGTCTGTTTGGCCGTTTTGCGAAACCGTCGCACCACCATAGCTAAAGAAATCCATAAACGCGCTTCGAGTACTTCCCTTTCCCTTCGTGCCTCGCGCCCAAGTAATACTGCCGACATCGGGGTTATTGATAGTATAGCCCGTAGGTGGGAAGGCTCCTTGAAAACCTTGCGAAGCGAGTACCGTTCCCACATTGCCCGTAAGGGTGAATATTTTAGTAGCGGTATTTGCCGTTGTGGTATTCGCATCGGGTGCGCTATTGATCGTATTTACGGTAATAATAATGGTGTGTGCACCTATCGCCAAACCCGTTAAAGTAGGCAATGCGATATTCGCAGAAGCCCCGCTTGCTAAATTACCCGTGTAGGTATAGTTTTGCGCTGCGCCACCGTCTATTGTATAGCTAATACTGGCCGTTGTGATTGCCGAACAGCCTGTGTTTTTAAAGTTGAATACCGCATTTGCGTCGAGGCTACAGCCTGAAGTACTGTTTACGGCCACGGCACTACTTTCGCTGTCGTTGCCTGCGCGGGTTGTAAATGCGTCGGTTTGAACATTCGTGCCATTCGTGCTAGTGTCGGGGTTGCCGTTTACGTTGATAATTGTTACCGTAATATTGTGGCGACCGCTTGTTTGAGGAGGGCTTGCTGGCAGCGCAATAGAAGCACTTGCCATAGAAGCCAACGAGCCTGAATAAGTATAGCTAACTGGTGTACCGCCATCTATTGAATATTCGATGACTGCACTTGTAACCGTCGTGTTTCCTGCATTTTTAAACACAATACTTGGCGTAATAATATCGCCACAAGTGTTGCCTGCAACGACTAAAGAGACTAATGCGCCATCATCTGCAGCAAGAGTCGGTACGATGCAACCAGGCGATGTGATGAGGCTTGCGCGACTTGTGTTTATAATCGAACGCGCCATTGCGCCTTGTCCACGCGAGAACATCACCATACAGGCATCGTCCACATAGTCCATATAATTCATAAACATTTCCCCGTTTGGCCCATTATTACAGGTGATATGTGGGAATGTTGGGCAACCGTAGTTCAAGGTGCTTTGTGTGGGCGTGTCCGCAATACCGTCATTGCCGCATGTATTATCGCCGTCAATATGATACAAACCTATCCAGTGACCGACTTCATGTGTTGCGGTGCGTCCTTTATTATACGGGGCAATAGCAGTTCCGTTGCGTCCGAAATATTTATAGTGAATCACTACGCCGTCGGTGGCGTTTGGTCCGCCAGGGAACTGTGCATATCCGAGTAGCGAGTTCCCCAAATCGCAAACCCAAAGGTTGAGGTATTTAGTTGCGTCCCAAGCGTCATCGCCGCCTGTTGTTGTCTTTTTTACGGCATCATTGGTACCGAAAGTCGTGGTTGTCGTAACTTTGCGCAGAATACCCGTTGTAGCAGCACCCGCAGGCGTTTGTTTTGCCAAACAAAATTGAACGCGAGTGTTCGCAAATAGCGGTTTGAAAACAGCGGGTATTTGCGTAGAATCCGCGTTTGCACCACCGTAATCCTCGTTTAACACGGCAATTTGCGAAGCAATTTGCGCATCGCTAATATTCGCTGCGGCGGCTTTGTACACCACATGCACGACAACTGGAATAGTTATCAAAGAGCGCGACTCAATCGGGTTTGCCGCCGCATAAGCTGCCGCAGTCGTGCGTGCTTTTTGATAGGCTTTTGCAGCCATTGGGTTTTGGCGGATTTGTTCTGCCAGATGCTCCATCGAGCCGCATCGGTGAGGAGCTTGTGCATTAGCAATTAATGACACACCAAGTGTGAGTACACTTAAAAGTAACTGTTTGATTTTCATCTTGCGAAGAAGATTTGATTTGATTGAAAATGTGTTTAATTTTGGCATTGTCAGTTTGGAAGCCTAAAAGTACGACATTTTTTTATTTTCTATTGTAAAAATAATCAAAAACTATTTTTTTGATTATTTTAAGGAATGGGTAAAGACAACTTGGTTAGTTTTTACTCGCTTGTGTGCTACGCACACAAGCGAAATTGGCTCCACTTATTGCCGACGCTTTCCTAAGTAGAGTGTACTGAAAAACCCCAAACTCCTATCTAACTAATTGATTATGAGTAATTTATTTTAAAAAAAAGTAGTAAAAAGTTTGAATAAATGCAGCAAAATTCGTACCTTTGTAGCATAATGCAGCAAAATCCTTGCATTTATTTTTTTATGCGTAGCTATAAAAGCGTTAAACAGTCCGTGCTGTCGTTTGGCTTGCCGTTTTTAGGCACGTTAGACTCGACGAATAAGTGGATAATTTTGGGCGATAATTTGCCTTGGGACGACCTC
>JBEEMU010000465.1:0-6210 GCA_041192485.1 Bacteroidota bacterium
GTAATGCGCAGATAAAATCGATGAAAAAAGTGGCGGGTACGCTTAAATTAGACCAAGCGCAATACCGCGAATTGGAAGCGTTCTCTAAATTCGGTTCCGACTTAGATGCGGCAACTGCTGCCGTGCTTGCAAAGGGTGCGCGTAACGTGGAAGTATTGAAACAACCACAATTTTCGCCCGTTTCGGTGGAAAAACAGGTTGCTATCATTCACTTAGGCACGAAAGGCTTGTTGCGCAATATTCCTGTAAACAAAATCAAAGAGTTTGAATATCTTTTCTTGACGGAAATGGAGAAATTGCACCCGCAAACCTTGGCGGAATTGAAAGCAGGAAAATACGATAAAGCACAAACTTCGGTAGTAGAAGAATTAGCAAAAGAAATTGCGAGCCAGTATAAATAATTGTAGTATATTTGCGGTGCAAAATTTTGGTTTTGCACCGCAAAATATCTAAAATTTAACTAAAATTTATCGCAAGTAAAGGAAAAGAGGAACGTATTGCACACGAATTATTAGATATATTATTCAAAACACCATCGACATTCAAAATCTGTATTTACGACTATGACGCTCTGTCGAAAACGCATCTTATTGAAGTAAGGGGCGGTCGGAGAAAAGAAGACTTAAATATAGAAATTTCCCATATTTTAGTACGCTCTTTAGCTGATTTTAAATATGAATCTATCGCATTTATTACCTGTGAAAACAAAGGTGTAGAATTTAATAACATTCTTTACGAAGTTTACGGGCTTGATTACACCTCTATCGATACGGCTACCTACCTTTAATTTTGTACAATTGGCAGAAACTAACGAGCAAAAATAACATTACACAACCAAAAATCAAATGACTCCGCTCTCTCTCCTTTTTCGTGCTTGGCGATATCGGCTGCGTTTAGATGTGGCAGAAATAGCCTTTGTTCGCCAATTTCTACAGAAAGGAATGACGGCAATAGACATCGGTGCGCATAAAGGCGGGTACTTGTATTGGCTGCGCAAAGAAGTAGGCGAAACGGGGCGTGTTGTGGGTTTCGAGCCGCAACCTTTATTATACGATTATTTGAAAAGTGCCGTAGAAAAAGCCGACTATAAAAATGTGACCATAGAAAATTTGGCAATTTCGACAGAAACAGGAAATTTAACGCTGTTTGTGCCGCAACACGGTAGCAAAACATCGCCCGGCGCAACGCTCAACGCGGCAAAACCAAACGAAGTAGCATGCGCCGAAATTACCGTGCAAGTTGTGCGTTTAGATGATTATTGCGCAAGCCAGAACTTGAAACCCGATTTGCTGAAAATAGACGTGGAAGGCTTCGAATTAGACGTATTTAAAGGCGCAGCAACCATTTTAAAAACGTGCAAGCCGACCTTGATTTTTGAATGTGAAGCGCGACATTTGCACCAAACAACGATGGAAGAAGTGTTCGATTATTTGGCGAGTTTTGGCTACAAAGGCGCATTTTTTGAAAATAAAAACCTGCGCCCTATCGCCGAATTTCGCCTAGAAACGCACCAAAAATTAGCACACGGGAAGCCTGTTAGAGGCGAATACGCTAATAATTTTGTTTTTAAACCGTAAATTACATCTCTACATCTTACCTTTCTAAGGTCTTACATCTCCACGTCTTACATTTTTTACTATATGAAATCAATCGGATACAGCCTCTTAGTCAATGCGCTCTCGCTATTTGTCGGCGATAGAATCGTAAACTCGGTTCATCATGCCGAACTTTTAGACATTGCCATTGCAGCCATTTTATTAGGCCTTCTCAATACCTTTGTGAAGCCTATTCTTAAATTGCTGTCGCTGCCTATTAACTTTTTATCGTTTGGCCTATTTAATTTGGTCATTAACGGTGTGCTTATCTATGTCATTGATGCGAAAGTCGATATTATTGACGGAGGTTTTTTTACAGCCCTCTATATGGGTATTATCGTTAGTATTTGTAATGCTATTTTACAATCATTAACAAAAGACAATTAAAATAAAAAAATGCAACTTGCTGATTTTGATACCAAAAAAATCAATAAGTAGTAAAAAAGTTAGCTAATTTAACACAATGGGTGCAAACTTAAAAGAAGTACGAATTCGTATCAAGTCGGTTATCTCGACGCAACAAATCACGAAAGCCATGAAAATGGTGTCGGCAGCAAAATTGCGCCGAGCGCAGCAAGCTATCACACAATTTCGCCCATACTCGAATAAAATGAACGAAATGCTTACGAACTTGCTTGCAAGTGCGGACGGCGACGCTTCAACGAGTTTTGGCACAACACGCGATATACAAAACGTTTGTATCGTGGTTGTCACCTCTAATAAAGGCTTGTGCGGCGCGTTCAATACGAATGTGAATAAAGCAGTAGTTGCGGCTGTCACCACAAAATACGCTTCGCAATTAGCGGCAGGCAAAGTTACCTTTCTGTGTATTGGCAAAAAAGGAGCAGAGTTCATGCAACGCCGCTTCAAAAATGCAACTGTAAATACAGACTATATCGACTTATTTACAGCATTGACTTTTGATAATTCGTCGAAAGCTGCACAGCGATTGATGGACGAGTTTTCGGCTGCAAAATTTGATGCAATTGAAATCGCTTACGGCCAATTCAAAAATGCGGGAATGCAGCACTTTGTCGTCGAACCCTTCTTACCCGTAGCTAAAATGGAGGCTAAGGGCAAGAAAACAACAGCCGATTTCGAATTTGAACCTTCTAAAAGCGCCCTTTTGGAAACAATGGTGCCAAGTATTCTTAAAATGCAACTGCATAAATGCTGCTTGGATACACACGCTTCGGAACATGGTGCGCGTATGACAGCGATGGATAAAGCAACCGAAAATGCCAACGATTTATTGAAAGAACTCAAAATTAATTATAATAAAGCGCGGCAAGAAGCGATTACCAAAGAACTTTCGGAAATCGTGGGCGGCGCAGCAGCTTTAGAATCTTAATTTTTATACGGTCTTAATTTTTATACGACATTGAAATTCGTAATAATAGAAACGCCCAAACAGTTTTTAAACTGCTTGGGCGTTATTATTTTATGGAACTATAAAGAGTTTGGCTATATTTGTTATATTGAAAATATATTATTACATAAGTCGTTGTACCTTAAAGCTATAAGGTTTCAAAAAATTTATAGGTTTCAAAAATCTTATAGGTTTCGGGGTTAGCCAAACGCTTTATAATTCCGCTATTTTATAAAACTAAACGGAATTATATAGAACTTGGCTAACGCCAAAAGTGAGTAGGTGCAGCAAATGCGCGTTTAGCCAAGTCCTATACAATTCCGAAACTAAATGCGCACTCCGTTCTTATATTTTGCAATAAATGCGCCTTTGTAAGCGGGCATTCCTTGTATTTTTTTGAGCAATGCCTTTGCGTTTCCATCGGTTGGCACGGCAATGATGCGCTCAATGCCATTCGGACCTGGCTCGGTTTCCAAATTTGCGCCCATTTTGGCTAAAAAGTCATATTTCGTTTTAGCATATTTTCCAGGCGTTTCGGCGGCAATTTGTATTTTTTGAGTTAAACTGCCTGCTATCGCGTCTTTCGTCGTCGCGTCTTTCGTCGTCGCGTCTTTTGTCGTCGCGTTTTTCGTTGCTTCAGCTGTTTTTGTAGGCTCTACTTTTTCGGGCGTACCCTCTTTTGTGTCGCTCATAGCGGTTAGGTTTCCGCCGTTATCGTCGTTTGCCGCATCGTCATCGTCGTTTTTCTTAGGCATCTTTCTAGGTTCTTTTTTACCTTGCACGGTAGAAGTGACAACGGGCGTTGAAATCACTTTTTTGCTGCGCACAATTGGTTTATACCCATTTTCAACCTGCAAGACCTCGATGCCGTTTAAGGTGATAATATCATCTTTTTGTTCGGCGGTTAAATCGCTGAAATTTAGCGTTTCGTCTAAAATTGGTTTAATTTCCGATTCGCGTTTCGTTGGTGTAGGCTCGGTTTCGCGCTTCGGCGATGGAGGGTCGCTGTCGTACCCATTTGCGGCGGCTATTGCCTTCGATTTTTCATCATTTTTTGTGGCTAAGGCTTCCTCTACCGCAGGCGTTAATTCGTCGATGGGTTCATGCTCGCCTATTTTACCCTCTTTGCCTTTATAGTCAGTTATTCGCGCCATTTCTACCTGCGCTGGGAACTCGATGGGAGCGGTGAAGGCATTGGTTTTTACTTCAAATTTCCCCACGCTATACCCGTCTTTATGCGTATCGACGCGGTATTCCATTTGCGGTTTCACGCTGAACGTGAATTTACCATCTTTACTTAGTAGGTTTGCAATCTCTTTGCCGCCACTCGTTACATCTATTAGGGCAACCGTTACGTTGGTCAAATTGCCGCTGCTTTTGGCAATATCTACCACATTGCCTACGATTTGCGCGTTTACGGGTGCCGGAGCTGCGGCTGCGGCACTCCCATTCGTGAAAATATCGTCGTCTTTATACCACGCTTTTTGCCCCTTTACCAACCTATTAGACACGAAAAAATAGGTATTATCCGTGTTTTTTGTATAGTAAATATCATCAGCAGATGAATTTAGCGGCATACCCATATTTTCTGCAAAGCCCCATTCTTCTTCTTTTTTAGTGGCTTTAAAAATATCGAATCCGCCTACACTTGCCAAGCCATTCGATGAAAAATATAATTCATTGCCTATTCGAGTGGGTGTAACTTCGTCGCTGGCAGTATTCACGCCTGGGCCAGCGTTTATAGGCAGCGTAAATGCGAAGCCGTCAGACTGTATATTGCGCGAAGCAATCCAAATATCTAAACCGCCTTGTCCGCCCTTACGGTCGCTAACGAAGAATAATTGTTCTTTGCCATCTGCGACCATAACAAAAGGTTGCGTTGCCGTTGCGTCTTTGGCGTTGATGAAGTCAGGTAATTTTACAGGGGTTCCCCATTCGCCATTTTTTTCTTCACTTCCGTAAATTTGGCTCGTAACTTTGCCTGCTTTATCGGTTGTAAACTGGGTAAAATACATTCGTTTGCTTTCGGTGCAGAAGGTAATATTGCCTATGTTTTCCTCGAAGCCTTTGAATTGAAACGCGGTGCTTGGCTTTGTCCAACCCGAACTGTTGTGCTCGCTTCTGAAAATTTTACTTTTCCCGCCGTCCATTGCCGAAGCAAAGTAGAGTTCGGTTGTGCCATTCGTTCGGGGCGACGATTCGCTCTGGTCGCTGCAAAGTTTAGCTATTCGTTCGGGAGGGAATCCGGTAATGCCCTCTTTTTGCGCTTTTATAGCCAAATTGCACCCCTGAATCTGCATATTTACACGCTGCTCCTCGGTGTCATAGTCTTTTCCGCCGCGATAGTTGTTGATATACAACTGAAATTCGCGAATAGCATCGGTGTATTTACCCGATTGTTTGAGCGCATTAGCATATTCAAAGCCGATTTTTTTGTCGTGACTCGAACTTTTCAAAACTTCCAAAGCTCCTGCCAGTCCGCCATACTCGTGGCCTCTACGAAAACAGTCGGCTGCTTTTTCTGCCAACTCGTTTTTTTCTTTTTGCTTATAAGCGTCCATATAAAGGTTGCCTGCTTCGCCAAAATTTCCTTTTTTATCGGCGGCTTCGGCTTCTTTTTTTAATGCCTGCCAGTCTTTTTGGGCAAATACGGTGCTAGCTAATAAAACTAAGACGCTTAGGGATAGAATTCGGTTCATTTTCATTTATTGATGATAAGATGACGGTTTAATGATATTTGTTGATATTTTAGTTTTCTATGTTGCTACTATTATTACCCCTTATTTTGGGTACATTCTGTCTATAAATTCCTTTACTTAATACGAAAAAAACACTTATAAAGTTGCATATATACATCAAATTTTTATACATAAAAATATTGCGCAAATAACGTACCAAATAGTTTGTAAGAATAAATGTAAAAATAGTAGGTTGTTTTATAATTTTTTAGGTGTTAAACCACAAAAAAGGCCTACTTTTGTACCATCAAAAAGTTTAATTTTTTTTAAAATAAAAATGCTCAAAAGTTTAAAAATAATTGTAGCCATTTCATGCGGTTTTGCTGCGTACTTTATCGGCAAAGAAATGCGCTCAATGCCTTTATGGGGAGATTGGACGCTCTACCTCTTGTTAAGCTCGTGGGCGTGTTTGCTTACAGTTTATAGTTTTTTTATTAGCCCGCTTTCTAATAGCGACAAACTGATAGCGTATTCGATATTGAGCGGCGTATTACTTTGGTTAGGCTTT
>JBEEMU010000466.1:0-3678 GCA_041192485.1 Bacteroidota bacterium
AAAACGCAAGAGCTTGGCACTTGCTCGGCATACAATTCTGCCCATTTAAAATCATGCTTATTGTAAACAATGATTTTCAATTCATTAGCAAATTCGCCGGTTTGCGGCAAGGGATATTTAAACTTTTTTGGTGAAAGGCAAACCCAGTCCCAAGTACCCGAAAGTGGATGTGCGCCCGAAGTTTCGATATGCGTCCGCACCCCCGCCGTTTGCAAGGCAGCCGTCAGTTTCGTGAGGTCGTGCATCAAGGGTTCGCCGCCCGTCACAACGACGATATTGCCAGTGTGTTTCACCGCTTCGGCTACCAAATTATCAATACTGTGCTTCGGGTGCGCCGCTGCATCCCACGATTCCTTCACGTCGCACCAAGTGCAGCCTACATCACAGCCCGCCAAGCGGATAAAATAAGCCGCCTGTCCACTATAAACACCCTCGCCTTGCAAGGTATAGAATTGCTCCATAACGGGAAGCTCCGTGATGGGTTTCAAGCCATTAATCGTTTCCCGCTCCATTGTTTTTTGCGAGGTTGTCGAGCAAGTTATTTGCATATTTCAAATTCGATTTGTATAAATTCGTTCAATAATGTCCACCACTTTTAGTCCTTCAATAGCGTTTGTGGTAGCGATAGCCTGACCATCGAGCGTTGCCAAAACGTTTTCAAAAACAAAGTGATGATTGGCGGCCGATCCCTTATACGCGCCGTAGTCGTTTGGCGGCGCGGCGGGTAATAGCGAGGGCATCGTATAATCTTTGATATGACAATATTCCACTTTATCCATATATTGTCCGCCCACTTTTATACTGCCATTTTCGGCGATAATCGTAATACTACTTTCCAAATTAGCGTCCCAGACAGCCGTTGAATAGTTGATACAGCCCATTCCGCCGCCTTCTATAAAGGCAAACTGTACAATTCCGCTGTCTTCAAAGTCTGTATTATGTCTATGATTATAATTATAAAAACAAGTGTTTTGAATTTTTATATCGCCAAAAAGCCAGTAAAGCAAGTCTATAAAATGGCTGAATTGCGTGAAAAGCGGGCCGCCATCGGTTGCAAGTTTGCCTTTCCAGCTAGTATTTTTATAATAGCGGTCATCTCTATTCCAATAGCAGTTCACCTGCACCATAAAAACCCGACCCAATATTTTTTGATTGATAACGTTTTTAAGCCAAGCGGCGGGTGGCGAATACCGATTTTGCATCACGCAAAAAACGTGCCGTTGCACCTCTAAGGCTTTCATTATCAAGCTTTCGCAATCAGCTTTCGCCAGAGCCATCGGCTTTTCTATAATAACGTGCGATTGGGCTTCTAAGGCGGCAAGAGCTATCGGCGCGTGCATATTATTCGGTGTGCAAACGCAGACAATTTCGGGCGAAATTTCGCGCAATAACTCGGTATAATCCACGAAAAAAGGGGCGGCAAATAACGCACACTCGTTACTTGCTGCCGTGTTTATATCACAAATTCCTATAATTTTCGTATTCGACATTCCGTTTATCAAGGCGGCGTGTCGTTTACCAATATGCCCGTAGCCAATAATGGCAAAAGTTCGAGTTTTCAGAATAAAATGAGTTGTTTATTATCAGTCGAAGGCTCGCTTTGAGCGGAAAAAGGTTTAATTAGAGGTGTGTAATTTAAAATTCATAGTAAATAGTTACAATGCCAAAATTTTCCCGCTATTAAGCAATTCCAAGCGGACGGTTTTGCCATCTAAGGCATCAAAATCAGTGGTACCCACTTCGTATTCGGCGATGCCTTCGGCGATATAGATAAAGCCGTCTTCTTGAATATGCGTCACCTGTTGTTTTACTTGATTGCCTTCGGCTTTCATGCCGCCGATAACGTGTGCAGCAATAGATTTACCTTGCAAATCAAAGGTATTCAACACATATTCGTAGGTTAGAAGGTCGGCTTTCCAGTAAACGATAGCGTGGAAGCCCTCAGTGTCGGGAAGTTTGAAGCAAGGAATATACTCTATAAACTCGTTTTCATCGGCAACTTCCTCCGCTTCGAGCGCATCTTGAGCGAGTGGAATAAACTCGTATTCGCCTTGCAGCAAAAACTTGCCGACCAAATCGAGCGGCAACATTTCATTTTCAGCACTAAACGTGTGATGCTCGTCTTCGCCTAATAATACAGGCAACTCTATTTCTGGAAAATATTTTAAAAATAAATTAAACTCTGACTTGAGAATAGACATTGTTTTTTATGTGTGATAGGTGTTTTTATATGATGAGTTTCCCTCCTTCTAATGCCTAATAAATAATGTCTAAATTGCTTTTTTTCCGCCATGCCATTTTCGGCGATTAGGGTCTTTCGGCTTTTCTGTCCCTCCTGCTGGTCGGTTGTCCGTGCGCTCGGTTCTGTCGGCTCGCGGCTGATTGAAACTTGGTTTTGCCGCCGTTTTCGGTACAGGTTTTGCGGGTGCAGACGGCGCAAGTTCCACCTTCATTGCGTGTGGGTGATTCGCAACTACCGGAATTTGCTTTCCGATTAGTTTTTGAATATCGCGCAAGAAAGGGATTTCTTCCTCGTCGCAAAAGGAGATAGAAACGCCGCTTGCGCCAGCACGGCCTGTACGACCGATGCGATGCACATACGTTTCCGAAATATTCGGCAATTCATAGTTGATAACATGCGATAGCTGGTCGATGTCGATGCCGCGAGCGGCAATATCGGTAGCTACCAAGACCCGAATCTCGCCCGCTTTGAAATTGCTCAAGGCTTTTTGCCGGGCGTTCTGCGATTTATTGCCGTGAATAGCCTCTGCGCCGATGCCGATTGCCTGTAAATCCTTCACTACTTTGTTTGCGCCGTGCTTGGTGCGAGTAAAAACTAAGGCTGAAATAATGTCTTTATTTTGCAAAATGTGCGCAAGTAAAGGGCGTTTAGCATTCTTTTCTACAAAATAAAGGCATTGATTGATAGTTTCCGCAGTTGTTGAAACGGGCGTGACCTCTACTTTTTTCGGGTTTACCAAAATCGTATTCGCGAGTTTCTGAATTTCGGGCGGCATGGTTGCCGAAAAAAACAGCGACTGTCGCTGTTCGGGGAGCTTGGAAACCACGCGCTTTACGTCATGCACGAATCCCATGTCCAACATTCTATCGGCTTCGTCTAATACAAACATTTTGACATACTGGATATTGACGAAATTTTGTTGCATCAAATCTAATAATCGCCCAGGTGTTGCCACCAAAATATCAACGCCTTGCCGTAAGGTATCCGTCTGCGGTTTTTGCGAAACGCCGCCAAATATAACGGCCGCCTTCAAGTTCGTGTATTTGCCATAAGCTACAAAACTCTCGTGTATCTGAATAGCTAATTCGCGAGTGGGCGTTAAAATCAAGCATTTTATACTTTTTCGTACTTTAAGCGCATTTTTTGCCTCTTCGGTTAAAATCTGTAAAATCGGAATTGCGAATGCTGCGGTTTTACCCGTGCCTGTTTGTGCGCAGCCCAGCAAGTCGTGGCGTTCTAATAGCAAGGGAATCGCTTGCGCTTGAATGGGCGTGGGCGTGGTGTAACCTTCTTCTCTCAAAGCCTGTTGTAGAGGCTCGATAAGGTTTAATTTTTCAAAAGTCATAAGAAAGTAGAAGGTCTGTTTTGCTCCTACGCCGCAAAGGTACGGCTTTTTCTTGAATTTGACTACTGTATTTTACATTCTCAAATCGGCA
>JBEEMU010000467.1:0-2964 GCA_041192485.1 Bacteroidota bacterium
GCCGATGATTTTAATACCGTGTTTTGTGAGGTTTTCGGCGAGTTTTAGCGCGGTTTGCCCGCCGAGTTGCACGATAACGCCTTCGGGTTTTTCGTGTTCCACAATCTCCAAAAGGTGTTCCCAGTAAACGGGTTCAAAATACAGTTTATCCGCAACATCAAAATCCGTGCTGACCGTTTCTGGGTTGCAATTGACCATAATGGCTTCGTAGCCCATTTCTTTTATCGCCAAAATGCCGTGTACGCAGCAGTAATCAAACTCGATACCTTGCCCGATGCGATTCGGCCCGCTACCCAACACGATAATCTTCTTTTTGTCGGAAGGCAGGCTCTCATTTTCTTCATCAAACGTGCTGTAATAATAAGGCGTTTGCGCTTCAAATTCGGCGGCGCAGGTGTCCACGAGTTTCCAAACGCGGCGAATATTCATGCCCTTTCGGTAGTCGGTTACTTGCTGCTCGGTTGTGCGTCCGCCGATAGTATAAGCAATTTGCGTGTCCGACCAACCTTGTTTTTTGAGGTGTAATAAAAAATCGCGCGGCACATCGTATAAATTGCGGTAACGCGCCAATAAATTTTCCAGTTCTACATGGTTTTTAATTTGTTTGATATACCAAGGGTCAATTTGTGTGAGTTTTTGAATGGTTTTGGCGGGAATACCGAGTTTCAAACCGTCTCGAATACGAAAAATACGGTTGTCATTCGGTGTTTCCAAACCTGCGGTAATATCGGCCGTGCTGTTCCATTCTTTGCCGTCTGCGCCCAAGCCGGCGCGGTTATTTTCTTGACTCTGACAGGCTTTTTGCAAGGCTTCCATAAAGGTTCTGCCGATAGCCATCACTTCGCCGACCGACTTCATTTGCAAACCAAGCGTGTGGTCTGCGCCTTGAAATTTCTCAAAATTCCAGCGCGGCATTTTCACAATCACATAATCTAGGGTCGGTTCAAAATAGGCGGAGGTTGTTTTTGTAATTTGGTTTTTGAGTTCGTCTAAGCGGTAGCCGAGCGCGAGTTTCGCGGCAATTTTCGCAATCGGATAGCCCGTAGCCTTGCTCGCTAAGGCAGACGAGCGCGATACACGCGGGTTTATTTCAATCGGTATCAACTCTTCCGTAGCCGGATTTAGGGCAAACTGCACATTGCAACCGCCCACAAAATTGCCGATAGAACGCATGAGCAAAATCGCATCGTTGCGCATACGCTGATACGCTGTATCGCTCAACGTCATAGCGGGCGCAACCGTGATGCTGTCGCCCGTATGCACCCCCATCGGGTCAAGGTTTTCGACGGTGCAAATAATGACTACATTATCGGCGGCATCGCGGAGCAATTCGAGTTCATATTCCTTCCAACCAAGTACCGCTTTTTCAATCAACACCTCGTGTGAAGGCGAAGCCTTTAAGCCGAGCATCAGGAGCTCGTCGAAGCCTTTTTCTTTATAACAAAGGCTGCCACCCGACCCGCCGAGCGTGAATGACGGGCGTATAACCAACGGAAAACCAATTTGTTGCGCGGCTTCTTTGCCCTCCAAATACGAGTTTGCCACGAAAGACGGCGGCACGGTCATACCCAGTTCTACGCAGAGCTTGCGGAACAAATCGCGGTCTTCGGTTTTATTGATAGCCGCAATGTCCACACCGATTAAGCGCACGCCGTATTTTTCCCACACGCCGCGCTCGTCGGCTTCGATAGCGAGGTTGAGCGCGGTTTGTCCGCCCATTGTCGGCAATACGGCATCTATTTGCCGCTCTTCGAGTATCTCGATGATACTTTCCACCGTCAAAGGCTTCAAATAAATGTGTTCGGCGGTAACGGGGTCGGTCATTATCGTCGCAGGGTTGCTATTGATAAGCGTAACCTCAATGCCTTCTTCGCGCAGCGAGCGAGCGGCTTGCGTTCCCGAATAGTCAAATTCGCAGGCTTGCCCAATCACAATTGGCCCGCTCCCGATGATCAACACCGACTTTATAGTATGGTCTTTTGGCATTTTTTATCCTGTTTTTATCTATTGATTATAGTGTAATAATGCGTTTAAAAAAAGGCTGCTCAACCAAAATCTTTCTCCAAATCGTAGCGTACAATATACGTGGTAATCGTTATGCCATCTATGATTTCGGTGGACTCGACGACATAAGGATTAGTAACAGTATTTTTTACAAAAACCAAATACACACTCTCCTTCAGACCCCTATTTTTGGTATAATAGGCGAGCTGTGGTTTACCATCTTCAAATTGTGCCAAATTATGAAACACTTTGCCTTTTATTACAAATTCCTGTCCTTTTATATTGATAATTAGGTCGCTACGACCGAGTGCGACGTGGGCTTCCAAATACGATTTGCCTTTTACCGCCTGTAAAAACGACTGGATATAGGTTTCAAAACTATACATCAAAGCGGCTTCGCGCAGTCCCTTTGGTTTACCGTCGGGGTATCGTTCGGTAAAATAGCGGAAACCGCGCAAATTTGCGTAAGTTTGGTAGTCGCGCATTATTTTATCCAAATCTACCACGCCCTGCGGCGTAAGATAATGGTGCGCCACGATATTCTCTTGTATTGTCTGCGCTTCACCATTCATACGCGGGTAAAATACTTGTTGCAAACATTTTTTATACAAAGGCACCCAAAACTCAATATTGCCATCTTTGCCTTTTCTCAAAAGTCCGTTTGTATGCAGGAAGCGCGTGCGTTCGTCATACACGCTGAAATGCAATTTTGCTTCCGAAAACAGCAATTGTTCGATATAGGCTCGTTCGGTTTTTGCTTTATTAACAATATTTCGACACGTTTTTATCAATAGCTTCATACAAATACCAGTCCTCTACTTCCAAATAATCGGCGTAATCAAATAGCGGTTTTTCGGGGTAGCGCGTGGTCAACTCTAAGGCAAAACCGTTCACTAAGCCGGGTTGGCCTGCGGTAATATGATAGATTTTCTCTTTCACTTCGTTGCCGAAATGCTGCGG
>JBEEMU010000468.1:0-3124 GCA_041192485.1 Bacteroidota bacterium
ATATAATGAAACAACTGCGTTTGAAATGCCTGGCTCGCCCGTATCTTGCACATTATTTGGGTTGCCTCTTGCGCCGTCAAACCAAACAAAATCGCCTACGGAAGCGCAAGGGTGCGGCGTGATGGTGCAGGAAGCGGTAGCCGAGCAGCCTTTCGGCGAATAAACAGTCACCGTATAAGTTGTTGCCGTTGTCGGGCTGACCGTAATATTTGGCGTTGATGCACCATTGCTCCAAAAAAAAGCAGTAGCATTCACCGTTGTTAGCGTCAAATCCGTGCTGCTACCGCTGCAAATACTGCTATTTACGCCGTCTATCCGCACCGTCGGAATGGGACTCCATTCCACGTCGATGTCTGACGTTGCCGTACAGCCATAACTGTTTGTTACGGTCACGCTGTAAATGTCGGAATGATTGACCGTAATCGAGGTTGTGCTTTCGCCTGTCGACCACAGGTAGGTTCCGCCGCCTGTACCCGTCAGAACGGTTGTACTGCCCACGCCGCAAATCAGCCCATCGCCAGTAATAATAGCCGTGGGATTAGGGTTTACCGTCACAAGGCTTCTTAGCGTTACACTGCTTCCGCCCGTTGTAATAGTTACGGTGTAAGTGGTTGTGGTACTGGGGCTTACGCTAATAATAGCAGTAGTTGCCCCTGTATTCCAGTGATACAAAGCTCCGCCAGATGCCGTTATCATTGCGGTTTGCCCATTGCAAATAGTCGCGTCTGTGACAGCGGCTGTTTGTGCGCTAAGTATATTGCTTGCTAAAAGGCAAACGGCCAGAAAGCAAATAGCCTTATAGGTATCGGCTAAGGTGTGTAATAATTTAATCATGTGTTTTATGTATAAAAGGAAATAAGAAAGATTCAGCTATGACCAAATTTATAGCCGCACTTCTTTACTGCAAATAATATTCCACAAAATAGTTCATTTTAAAAAAAATAACAAATTTTAAATATTCTTAATATCTTTATTCCAAATAATATTTTGATTTTGCTTGAAAGTAAAACAAATATTTTGAATAATTCGTTTGTAACAAAAAAAGGCGTATTTTTTTACTCAAAATAAAACTTTTTTTTAAATATAATTTTATACCGTAAATTCGTAATTAAGGAACGAGTAAAACCTGCCCAAGTTATCTTTTACACATTCCTAAGCACCTACCGCAAATCGCAAGATTAGGTAAAGCCAAAATAAAGACGAGCATCATTAGCTCTTAGTGTCCTATTTTACAAGACTTCAAAACCGCGATTATTTATATACTTTATTTACTTTATTAATGGCGTTTTGTCGATGTGTTCTACAAAAAAGACGTATCTTTGCCATTCAAACTATAAACCTTATAAAATCAGTTGCAATAGCATGAAAAATGAATCGGAAACGCCAATTATAGACTTTTTACACTATACAAAACAAGAGCGAATAGGCGTGATTGCCTTGCTTCTTTTAATCGTATTATGTGCCATTTTACCGCATTTATCCCCCTTGTTTTTAAAACAAGAGAAAACCGACTTTACGGCGTATCAAGAGGAAATACAGCAATTTAAAGCCTCGCTACAAGAAGCCGATGAAGTAGAAAGCAGCGGCGGTTCAGCCAAAACTTATGCAAACAAAACGCCCGTTTCGCTCTTTAATTTTGACCCAAATACCGCTTCCGAAGCCGATTTTATAAAATTGGGGCTTTCGCCAAAAACCGCAGGAACTATTTTAAAATACCGCTCGAAGGGCGGAAAATTTAGAACTCCCGACGATTTTGGTAAAATATACAGCATTCATGCCGAGCAGTTTGCACAGCTAAAACCTTATATTCAAATTGCTGAAACGGGTGGGTTTAAAAAGGACTTTGATAAAAAAGGATTTGATAAAAAACAATTTGATAAAAGCGAACTCGATAAAAAAGGCAAGCTCGAAGCAAATTTAGAAACCTTTGCGTTCGACCCAAATACCGCTTCCGAAGCCGATTTATTGCGCCTTTTACCACCTAAAACCGTACAAAGCATCGTAAATTACCGCTCAAAAGGCGGAAAATTTAAAACAAAAGACGATGTTAAAAAAATATACACCTTGGCAGAAGCCGATTTTACTCGACTCGAAAGCTCGATTGCAATAGCTGCGCCTACCGCTTCTACCTTAAAAGTTACGCCATATAGCGAGAAAATGCCCTCTGCCCTCGCGCCAACCACGAATGCGGCGTTTTCAAAAAGCAAAAAAACGCAAAATAAAGTAGATATAAATGCCGCAACCGCCGAAGATTTCCAGCAATTGCCGAGCGTTGGCATCGGATATGCCACACGAATTGTGAACACGCGCGAAAAATTTGGCGGCTTTGTGAAGGTCGAGCAGCTAAAAGAAACCTACGGCTTGCCCGACAGTATTTATCAAAAAATATTGCCGCAACTGCAGCTCGGCACACCAACTACCCGAAAACTGAAAATAAACAGCGCAACTGCCGATGATTTGAAAAAACATCCGTATTTAAATTGGAAATTGGCAAACCTAATTGTGAGCTTTCGCGAACAACACGGCAGGTATAAATCTGCCACCGACCTCAAACAAATCCCTTTGATTACGCCTGAAATATTCGATAAAATAGCAGGCTATATTGGCTTAGATTAATTAAAATGAATAGAACAGTCTTCCTATACCTTCCTACTCAACCAGTAAAAACCTATTTCTACCGTGTTGTAGGAATAGGTTTTTGCTTCTTTTTCGGTGCTTTTTTCGCTGTTGCGCAACGCCACGAGCCGGTTATTTTTATAAAAAATAAAAAAAATGGGAACCACGAAGTACGCGATTTTAGCAGCGATAGCTTGGTGGCAAGCTACCGCAAAATCCGCGAAGACTATGATATTTATGGCAAAAAAGCAGGCGACCCCTATATTATTACCGATACATTAGGGCGTGTAGGCGCATTAGATAAATTTGGAAACCCATTTATTCCCTGCGAGTATGATTATATCTATCAGTTCAGAAAAGGCATTGCGATAGCCGAGCGTGATGGCGCAAAAGGCATTATTAATTATCAAAATAAAATATTATTACCCTTTGAATACGACGAAATTGTGTTGAGTCGCGTTTATTATGGGCTTTCCGACCCCAAAGCCTATAATTTATTGGCAAATTG
>JBEEMU010000469.1:0-2773 GCA_041192485.1 Bacteroidota bacterium
ACGGCGCACATACAGGCATAGGAACGCTCCCTATTTTGTAGTTTGGAACCGATGAACAAAGAGCAGAATATTTGCCAAAACTTGTTTCGGGCGACTTAAAAGCGGCTTATTGCCTAACCGAGCCAGGAAGCGGCTCTGATGCCTTGGCGGCAAAAACGCGCGCCGACCTTTCTGCCGACGGCACACACTACCTGATAAATGGGCAAAAAATGTGGATTACAAACGGCGGCTTTGCCGATGTTTTTGTCGTTTTTGCTAAAATAGACGGCGATAAATTTACTGGTTTTATTTTAGAACGCACCATGCAAGGCTTTACAACGGGCGCGGAAGAAAAAAAATTGGGCATAAAAGGCAGTTCTACGCGGCAAGTATTTTTTGAAAATGTAAAAGTTCCTGTCGAAAATGTGTTGGGAACTATCGGCAAAGGGCATCAAATTGCGTTTAATATTTTGAATATTGGGCGTATAAAATTGGCGGCGGGTGTGCTTGGCGGCTCGAAAATGGCAGCGAATTATGCCGCAAAATACGCGAACGAACGCCAACAATTCGGCCGCCCTATCGGCACTTTTGGGGCTATTCGCCATAAACTGGGTGAAATGGCGGTGAGAATATACGCAAATGAATCGGCAACCTATCGCGCCGCTGCCGATATAAAATACAAAGAAGAAGAATTGACTGCCGCAGGCAAATCGATGAACGAGGCATTGCTGGGCGCAGCCGAAGAATTTGCGATGGAGTGTGCATTTTTGAAAGTCAGAGCCACCGAATGTTTAGACTTTGTGGTCGACGAATCGTTGCAAATATACGGTGGCATGGGCTTTTCGGAAGAAATGCCGATGGCCGGAGCCTACCGCGATGCGCGTATCAACCGCATTTTTGAAGGAACTAACGAAATAAATAGAATGTTAGTGGTAGATATGTTGTTGAAACGCGCCTTAGCAGGCAAAATAGACTTGATGTCGGCGGCAATAGGTATGCAAAAAGAGTTGATTTCGCCGCCGTCATTCGGTGCAGCAATGAGCGACGAGCTGTTTGCGGCCGAGCGCGAAGCCGTGAAAAACATGAAAAAAGTGGGCTTGCTCACCGCAGGTGCCACCGCGCAAAAACTGATGATGGAATTAGCGAAAGAGCAAGAAATTTTGATGTATATCAGCGATATTATCAGCGATATTTATATTGCGGAAAGCACCTTGTTGCGCACCGAAAAACTGGTCTTGCTGCGCGGAGAAGCCGCTTGCGCAAATGAAATTGATATGATGAAAGTTTATATCGGCGATACAGTCGACCGCACGGCTTTCAATGCCAAGCACTGCATCGCTTCGTGGGCAGAAGGCGACGAAAAACGAATGCTTCTCATGGGCATCCGCCGCTTTACAAAATACGAAACTTTCAACGCAAAAGACGCTCGCCGACGCATCGCAAAGGTGCTACTTGCAGGAAATGGGTATGGCTAGGGGTTTTGTGCTTGATAGTGTGCGCCGTTTTGGGTATTCGTTTTTGAATGTTGCACTTGAAAATCATCAGAAATAAACCTGAAAATTTGCATGAAAAACCATAGAAACTATAAACATTTGCGTCTAAAAAATCCCTAAAAAAAATCCAAGCCTAAAATCATAAAAAGCAAATTGAATGTCGCTAAAAAATCCTCCTCTTTGGAAACGAATAGAAGATTTTGATTTAGACGAACCAAGTGCGGTTCGTCCACTTTCTAAAAAACTGCAACACGCCCAGAATTGGTCGTTTGCGTTTACCGCTCACGCTATTTTTGAGTATAAGCGATTCGTTTATTTGTGTTGCACCGAACCTAATGGTGCTTCGCCTTCCAAAGTGGTAGATGAAGTTTGGCATCTGCATTTAACCTATACGCGGAATTACTGGGACGAGTTTTGCGGCAAGATATTAGAAATGCCTTTGCATCACGAGCCGAGCAGAGGCGGCGATAAAGAGCTGTTTAAACATCAGAGCTGGTATGAACGAACGCTACAAGCCTATCGCGAGAGCTTTCATGAAGAGCCGCCTTCCGATTTTTGGCAACCTATAAAATACAAACAAAAACAAACCCTTCACCCTAAAACAGTTTACCTTAGCACACTATTTAATCGAAACCAGTGGGAACTGATTTGGCAGGTTTTAGGGGGCATATATGCCTCAATTATTCTTTTTATACCCTATTATTTTGAAAAAACACACCTCTTTGCATTAAACGGGCATCAGTTTCTCTGGTTTTATGGCATTTCTTTCTTTTTGATTGGGCTTCCTATTTGGGCGTTCGTTCTCCCACAATTTCACAAGACCCTTACAGCCAATTATTTATTAGACAATCCTATTATCATAGACAGCTATGATGCTCTTTTTCTACGAAATAGACAAGAAGATTTGGTGAAAGTAGCAATAGCTGATGCTTTAGGTACGCATAATTTGGTGTTTAAAAACGGCATTTTTACCGTAACTACAGGAACAGCGTGCGCTATAAAACCCAACCTTTTAGTAAACGAAACGTATAAAACCACTAATATTTACATAGCTGTACAGCCCTTAATTGCCGTTATTACCGAAAAATGGAATAGTTTTGCTAGAGAAATAAATGTAAAACCGCTTCACTGGCCGCTATTTATCCTAATTCTCCATTTTTGCTTAGGCTTGGCGCGAATAATGCAGGGGCTTGCGCATGAAAAGCCGATAGGTTTTTTGCTGCTGTTGCAATTAGTTTGGGCGTTTCTAAGCAGTGTAATCTATTTTTATTTGAAAAATGGTAAACCCTTAGCGTCTTATT
>JBEEMU010000470.1:0-2821 GCA_041192485.1 Bacteroidota bacterium
CGATGGCATTTGCGGGGATTTGACTCAAAATATCTATTTTTCCGCCGCTCTTCACGGGGCGGCCGTCTATCCAAATACGAACGCTGCCGCTGCCGCGCATCGCTATATTGCCGTCAATATCCACGCTGACCGACGGCACATTTGCCAAGGCTTCGAGCGTTGTTGCGCCGTCCGACGTAATGTCTTGCGCCACGTTATACACCTTTTTATCAATATCGTTTTGGAAAACCGACTTACTCTCCGTAATGGTAACCTGCCCGATTTGATTGTCTTCATTCGGCTTTAAGGCCACCGAAAGTTTGGTATTTTTACCTGCTTCTATGCAAACATTCGCCAAGCTATATTCTTTAAAACCAATATAACTTATTTTTACGGTGTAGCAACCCACCGCAATATTTTTTATTTTATACGCCCCCGCCGAGTCGGTGGCTGCGGCTTGCACAATTTTGCCATCGGCAGCCAGCATCGTCACCGTCGCATAATTAAGGGCTTCATTGCTATCGCTCGCCGTAATTTTGCCTTTTAGGGTGCCGCTTTGCGCAATTAGATACGGCATAGCAAGACAAGCGAAAACCGCTGCGAAGACTGCTTTCTGAATATATTTAAGTGTAAATGGCATTTTTTAGTTTTTTTAACGATGTTATTCCTTTTTGGTTGATAATTTTTGAAAATTTAAGCAGCTTGTAAAATTGAACCCACAGCATGGGAATACGACCCTTTGTTCGCTATTTGGCTACCATTTAATCCGAACAAATAAGCTAATAAACAAACACTCGCCTACCCGTGTGAGATAAGCGAGTGCTTGTTTATAAAATATAGTAAGGTAACTCGCTTTACGCAAATGATGTACGGCTGCCGCGTTTCTGGCTATCTTATACTATCGGCAGAAACTGGTCAAAAATCAATCGTCGTCGCCGCCGCCTGCATTTGCCGACGACATATCGTTATTTTCGGAAAGGTAGAACGCGTGAATTCGGGCGGTATCGCGCAGAAAGTCTATTCTTATAATCTCTACTTTATAGATAGGTAAGCCTGTTCGATTTTTCAAGTCGACAATCATCTCTTCGCGGCGGTCGGGGTGAATGAGGTCGATGCGTTCGTAATTGATGGGCTTAAAATTGGCGTGGGAAAGCGTGGAAAACTGCTCTAAGGCGTAAATTAAGCCGACAATAAGCAGATTGATAAACAGTAAAAAGACGATTCCATTTTCTAAAGGCACTAAACCGTTGATGAGTGCGATGGCGATTCCTGCAAAGAAATAGCCCATTTCGCGTATCGGGACGGTAATTGTGCGGTATCGCAAGATAGAGAATATGGCAAACAAGCCGAAGCCGAAGCCTGCTTGTAATTGCGTTCCCGACATGACGTAGCATATCAATAAATTGACGGCATTGAAGAGGAAAAAAGTAAAAAAGTACTCTTTATTGCGGTGACGTGGGTAATAAATATAGCGCACTAGTAGCAAAATAATGGTCATATCGATGCCAAATCGCGTTAATAACTCTAAATAGTTATTCGCATTGATGCTATTCGCTCCGCCAAAAAGTAAATCGTAAAGGTTAGTAAATTGCATGAAGGAGTTTGTTAATCTTTATAAAATTAGGTTTGAAGAGGTTTGACTTGACGTTTTCTAATAAGGCAATGCCCGATGAGTATTTGCTAAAACCGACCTGCTCTAAGTGGCGAGCTTTCAAGGCTTTTACAATCGGGCTGTTATAACACGATTTCTCGGTTTTAACTTCCACTATTACCAATTCGGGGTAGCCTATTTGGGCGCGTTTGTTATCAAAGTTGATATTGATATCTATGGTCAGTCGTTCGTTGAAGGAGCGGCTCGCTAAGGTAATACGGGTGAAATAGACCCAGAGTTTGGCTTTTAAGTCGGCATTATTCAGTTGTGGGTGAAACACTAAATCGAGTTCTTTTTGGCTTAATTTTTCTTCGATTGTCGGTAGTTTTAGCCGTTTTTTATCGGTGCGCAAGCCACCTTTCACCTTGTATTTCACTTCAAAAAAGCAGAGTCCGCTGTCGCTATACCGTCGATAGCGGGCTTTTATGCGGTTTAGTTTGCCGTTGTGATGTTGTTTGTAGAGCTGAAAATCGTCGGTATCAAAGTAGAGGCTTTCGTAATTGAAGGCGCGTTTATTGTCTATTTCTAAGGCGTAGTAATCGTCTTTCACTTCGCGGAATAGGTCGGCGAGTTGATCGAGGTGCATGACAAACTTGGTGTCGATGCGGTTTAATAGCTGCACTTGGTCTAAGTCGACCAAATCGATGGCTTCATACTGCCCTAAAGCGGCGTATATATTAGCGATAGGCGTTGTCAAATTAATGGTGTTCATATAGGTTTTAACAAGGAAGAAAAGAAAAATATCAATCCATTTTCACCACTTTAACGGGTGCGAATCTTCTTTCTTGCGACGAGAGGATATACGTTCCGTTTGGCAGGTCGTTTGGCATTTCTATGGTTATTTTCGCACCGCTTTGCAGGGTATGAATAGGTGTTTTACGTCCTAATAAGTCGCAAAGTTCTATACTTTTGACGATATTTTCCGCGAAAGCGTCATTTTCTATCGTAAAATAATTCGTACAAGGGTTCGGGAACAGCTGAATCGAGCTTTCAGAGCCGCCTATTGCATTTTCGGTAGCCACCATATAGCTATAACGGAGCAAAAGCTGGTCTTTTTCAGTAGTTGAGGGCGAAATATAGCCGCCAATATGCACTTTTCCGTTGGCAATGAGCATACAAGACGGCGAATCGGTGAGCGGATTATCGTAGCTCACGCTTTCGCGCAAAGTACCTGTGGGGTCCACAATGATG
>JBEEMU010000471.1:0-9519 GCA_041192485.1 Bacteroidota bacterium
CCCAACAACATTCCCGCAATATGCTCAACGGCAAAAAAGCGACCAACAGGGTCTTTCATAACTACCGACATATCGGCGTTCCAGGGCTGAAAATACCCCAAATACAAAATAAAGCCCAGCAATAGCTGAAAATGGACGGTACCTACAAATATTGCCCCTGCGGTATTGTCTAATTTTTCAAAAGGACGGCCTTGTATATTGCCTGTTGCATAGCGAAATATCGCGAACATCGCCGCTCCGAGCAAGAGCCAGCGCGTTCCAGAGTGGAAATGTACTAAAAAATCGTGCATAAGATTAAATGGTATGACTAATGTGTTCGATATAAAATGGCTTTAAGTGCCTAATTATTGCCCTACTACTATTTAGAAGAGCAAAGGTAGTATATTTAGGCAAATTTTCAATAAATTTTTTTAGACAATGCGGTTTTTTTTGTAAAAAAATAAATAAATGCAGGAAATTAAAAATCGGAAACCGAAAGAAAACGCTACCTTTGTGGGACTATTCAAGATTATTTTTATAAAAATTAGGGCTTGCTTAACCAACTTTTTATCGCCTTTTCGCAACAAACAAAAAAGAAAGATGGCCGCCGCGATACCCGAAGCAAGATACGACAACCTAATATAAGTAAAGGTAGAGTTGATTGATACCAACCCAAAAATACCTTTGCAATTGCTAAGTCAAGGCTTTAATAACGTTATCGGCTGGGTTGGCTTTTTTATGAAACGGCTTTGGGAATCGTCTTAAAAAAACAAAAAAATGGCCGCACATAACGACCTCGGCAAACTCGGGGAGCAGCTTGCCAAAGAATATTTGGTGCAAAACGGGTACGAAATAGTGACCACAACCTACCGCTACGGCAGGGCGGAGGTTGATATTATTGCGAAATTAGGGAAAATGCTCGTTTTTATTGAAGTGAAAACGCGCAGTACAGTCACATTCGGTTTTCCCGAAGACGCGGTAACAGCTAAAAAGCGGCAATTTTTATTTGACGCTGCGGCGCAATATATGTATGAAAACCAATATGAAGACGAAATTCGGTTCGATATTATTAGCATTATTATAGATAAAAACAACAAAATTTCAGAGTTAAAGCACTTCGACGATGCCTTTTTCTTTTTATAAAAAATGCTTCAAAATGGTTAAAATAATGAATAAACTATCCTTCTTTGCTCTTTTTTACTACTAAGCATTTCTTTCGTGAAGGCGCAAACCGTGCGTGAAATCGTTGTGGAAATAGCAGAATGTAATGTTTTACGAAGTGCTATTGTTGGTTATGGAAATATTTTACCCACAATAGCTTTTTTATCAACCGAAAATATAAAAAGCTGTATCTTTGCCCTAAAATAAGTATATATTACCACTTCTTAACTCAGAAGAATATGCATCAAGATTACGATAAAATTTTCAAAGAAAATATTAAAAAAGCAGAGCAGACCGTTTTGCGTGTCATTTGCGGTATTGAGGGTTTGGCCTGGGAAGAGTTGCCACGCGACGTGCCTCGAACAATTGAGCGGCGTGGCGATTGGCTAAAAATCGGTATTTCACCCGAAACGAATGAAAAGAGTCTATATCATTTAGAATTTCAAACTGCAAATGACGATTCAATAGAGTTACGAATGTTGATTTATTGGTCGTTATACCGCGAACGCTATAAATTACCAGTAAACCAATATTTGATTTATTTGGGAGAAACTCCGCCGAAAATGTTAGGTATTTTACAAGAATCAAATGTCTGGTTTCGATTCCCCATCATTGCTATCAATAGCATTGATTACGAGCTGTTTTTAGCATCGGAAGTCCCCGAAGCCATTATTTTTGCCATTTTAGCAGATTTTAAAAAAGAAGATAATGCTCATGTTGTTGGTAAAATACTGAAAAATTTACAAAAGAAAACTAAAAACAAGCGGCAACTACAAAAGTATATTTTCCAAATGGAGCTATTAGCAAATTTGCGAAGCCTTCAATCTATCATCTCTTATCAAATTACAAATATGTCTATCAATTACGATTTATCAAAAGATTTTCGCTATAATCAAGGTATCGAAAAAGGTATCGAAAAAGGTATCGAAAAAGGTATCGAAAAAGGTATCGAAAAAGGTGAACACAGCCTGACAAAAACACTTGTCCGCTCCTCGCTTGCAGAAGGGCTGACGGCAGGGTTTATTGCTAAATTAATACAAAAACCAGTAGAATATATCCAAGAAATACAAAAAGAATTAGAAAATGAGGCGTAATAAACGCTAATTTCCTTTTCTATCATAAGTGCCTGCAGCAAAATAAACACGGTTATTATTACCCCAAAACGCCCTATTTTACAGGGTTTAAGTGGGCAATTATTTATATACTACTACTTACTTTACTATACACATGAACGCTAATTTTCAATTACCAAAAGTACAAAACGAACCTGTATTAAACTACGCAGTAGGAAGTGCAGAGCGTAAAAACATCAAAATAGCTTTGCAGCAGGCAAAGGCAGAAGTGCGCGATATTCCGATGGTTATCAACGGAAAAGCCGTGCGAACGGAGAAGAAAATCCGCCTTTCGCCGCCGCACGAACACGCACACACGCTCGGGTATGCGCACGGCGGCGATGCCAGCCATATAACAGCAGCTATCGATGCTGCACTTGGCGCAAAAGCAACCTGGGAAAACACGCCCTTCGAAGCGCGAGCAGCCATCTTCTTGAAAGCCGCTGATTTGCTGGCAGGGCCTTACCGAGCGCGAATGAACGCCGCCACAATGCTCGGGCAGAGCAAAAGCGTATTTCAGGCAGAAATCGATTCGGCCTGCGAATACATCGACTTTTTGCGGTTTAACTGCGCTTTTGCGCAACAAATTTACAGCGCACAACCCGAAAGCGGCGCAGGAATATGGAATCGTTTGGAATATCGAGCCTTAGAAGGTTTTATTTTAGCCATCACACCGTTTAATTTCACGGCAATCGCAGGTAATTTATGTGCCGCACCAGCCTTAATGGGAAATACGATTGTGTGGAAACCCGCTAATACGCAAATCTACTCGGCGCACGTCATTATGGAAATTTTCCAAGAAGCAGGACTGCCCGACGGCGTTATCAACTTGGTTTTTGTAGATGGCCCGACGGTTGGCAACGGCTGTTTTGCGCACCGCGAATTTGCAGGTCTGCATTTCACAGGCAGTACAGGCACCTTTCAACGAATGTGGCAAACTATTGGCAATAATATTGCAAACTACAAATCGTATCCGCGCATTGTAGGCGAAACCGGCGGAAAAGATTTCGTAGTAGCGCATGGCAGCGCAAACCCTGCAACAGTTGCAACCGCTCTTTCACGCGGTGCTTTTGAATATCAAGGGCAAAAATGCTCGGCGGCAAGTCGGGCGTATATTGCCAAAAGTATTTGGAATGACGTTAAAGCGCATTTATTAGCCGATATTGCCACATTTAAGATGGGTACAACCGAAGATTTTGGCAATTTTGTAAATGCCGTCATCGATGAAAAATCGTTTGATAATATTGCAAAATACTTAGAAAATGCAAAAAACGATGCGAATGTAGAAATTATTGCAGGCGGAAATTGCGACAAATCGGTCGGTTATTTTGTCGAACCTACCGTTATTTTAACTCAAAATCCACATTCGCTTACCATGTGTGAAGAGATTTTTGGCCCTGTTTTAACAATTTATGTGTTCGACGATGAGAAATTGGAAGAAACGCTCGAATTAGTAGATAACACTTCGCCATACTCGCTCACAGGAGCTATTTTTGCAAAAGACCGCTATATTATCAATCTTATGAGCGACCGTTTGCGCCATGCAGCAGGCAACTTTTATATAAACGACAAACCAACAGGCGCAGTAGTCGGGCAACAACCTTTCGGCGGCGCACGCGCAAGCGGCACTAACGACAAAGCAGGCTCATACCTCAATTTATTGCGGTGGGTTTCGGCGCGTACTATCAAAGAAACGTTTGTGCCGCCCATCGATTATCGCTACCCATTTTTAGCTGAAGAAGCATAATTTTAAAAATAATAAAATAATGGCATTAATCCTTCCTGTTAAAAACATTTCGCCGCAATTTGGCAAAAACTGCTACCTCGCAGAAAATGCAACTATTGTTGGCGATGTCATTTTGGGCGACGATTGCAGCGTTTGGTTTCAAGCAGTTGTTCGTGGCGACGTGCATAAAATTCGGTGCGGCAATAAAGTAAATATTCAAGACGGAGCCATTGTACATTGCACCTATTTAAAAGCACCTACAACCATTGGCGATAATGTCAGCATCGGGCATCGCGCAATTGTGCATGGCTGCACCATTCATAATAATGTGCTTATCGGCATGGGCGCAATTGTCATGGATCATGCGGTCGTGCAAGATAATGTTTTGATTGCCGCAGGTGCAGTCGTCTTAGAAAACACCATTTGCGAATCGAATAGTGTGTATGCAGGCATTCCTGCGCGTAAAGTAAAATCGCTTTCCCCCGAATTATTTAAAGACTCCATCGAGCGTATTGCAAATAATTATGTGATGTATGCCGATTGGTTTCGGTAATTTTCGGAAATGGGAATGGGAAAAAATACGCGCCTGCGGCAAATTAAGGAACGGCTGTCTTTTGTGCAGAGTGCCTTATTTAATTGGGTTCAATGTAGCGATTATTTTAAACTACTACTTAAAAGCGTGTTTTAGACACGCTCCAAGTAAAACAGATAAAAAGGAACGCGGATTTGACGGATTTATCATGAACGAACAATGGTTTTACTTTTAAAATACTTTTTTAAAAATAAAACCATTGTTCGTCTGTGACTTATCTATTCAATCCACGTTCCTTTTTTATTGCCTAAGCCCTAAAAACTACCGCATAAAATACATTTTACCGAAGCCTGCTTGGAAATATTGCCCTAAATTTCCACCATTTTCCGAATCATTTATCAATTCGTAGTCTTCACCCGTCAATTTACGCGCTGTCACGCGGTATAAATAAACGCCATTTGCCAACTTATCGCCAAACTGGTCGGTGCCGTCCCATGCAAATTCGGTGCGATTCAAGCCAACGTGAATACTACCGAGTTCGGCTTTCGTCAGCTCGCGGACAACTTTGCCCGTAACCGTCATAATCTGAATACGCAAATCGGCAGGAACCTCGCTGCCCGTAATCGTAAAAACGAATTGCGTAGCAGTAGTAAACGGGTTCGGGTAGTTCAAAATATTGCTAATACCCGCTTTGTTGATAATACGGAAGGCAACGGTGAAGTTTTGCCCTGCCGATTCATTGTCGGCGGCATCTTTTCCTTGCGCAATCAGTGTATAAGTTCCATCAATATCAAATGTTGGTGTAAAGCGAATCCAAGCCTTATTATTCCGCGTTAATTCGTTCGAATTAGCGGGGTGAAAAACAATATTCGACTGGTTTAAATAAACAGGAACCCGTATTGGTACCAAATTGCCATTATACGCCCCTACTGGATATTCCAAATATAATTTGAATCGTGAAGTATCGCTTAGTGCTAAATATTGATTTTCATCTTTTAAGGTAATTAAAATTTCGGGCTTCGACGATACGACATCGTTATTCACAATATGCTGATTGTCGAATGTAACATCGAGCAGCGGATTTTTATTATCTTGCCGCACATAAAATTTGGCTTGCCCCGTATTATTAAAATGATGCAATTCCGACTGGTGTAAAACTTGCGGATGCTCCGGATTTACGTCTATATACATGCCGCAAGTCACCGAACCTCTGTTCCTATCTTCCAGCGGCAATGTATTGTAGCTCAATGTTGTATTATAGCGGCTATTGCCTAATAATTTACCAAATTTTGTGATGACACTATCCACTTTCAAGCCATTTTTATAAACAAAATAGCGGGTGCGCAAACTGTCCATATCGGTTGCTGTAATATTTTCAACCGCAATATCAAGTGTTACCGTTTCGCCGCGACTTACCGAAGTATCGGGTCGATTGATGAAAGCAAAGTATTTTTCGGGGCGCAAAATGGCTTCTGGCACCTGTTTGAACAACACGCGCCAGTAATCTAAGTGCGACGACGTGCGCAACAAACTGTCTTTAGTGTACCATTTTAATTTTAAATACGGGTAAACTCGCGCATCAACACTCGTAAGCGGTTTGTCGCGCAAGTCTAATTTTGGAAATAAAAGCGTTTCTGAATTATCGGCTTTCACACCAAAAACATCAACGCTCAACTCATCGTTCGACTGTACTGCGCTTGTGCGCCAATGAAAGGAGCCCCAGGCTTGCGCAGGCCCGATTGTGGTAGAAGAAACGCTACCTCTATCCCACGCTCCTTGTATGATAAACTTCTCATTTGTAATTGGTTGAGTAGAAAGTTTACTAATTTCGCGTCGGTTTGCAAAGGCAGGATTTCCTTTTTGATAGAAAAATGCGTAAGGCCCTTTTTTGGTACTTGTTCCTCTTATTTGCGTTGCGCCTTCATTTTCAAAGGCTTGAAACAGCGAATTATCCCATTCCGACGATTTATAATTGCCGCGTGTCCAAGCTAACACATAATAACCGTTTGGTATCCATTGTGTTAAAAAGCGTTCCAAACTATCGCGCCCTGCGGCATTGCCTATGCCATTCACATTGCGCGTAGCAAAAAACCAACCCGACACTGCGCCGCTGCAATTCATAGAACCGTGCAGCCAGCTATTGCCCAGAACGGCTTGATTATTAAGCGTTTCGCCCGTGATTGGGTTGATAGCTTCTATAAAAACGCCGCCGATTACGGTATCCAAACACGGTGCCATATTCAGTAAGCCTGCGCCATTCTGAAACACTTCGTTTTGGTAATTCACGATGTGACTGGCATACAAACTCAACTCGATATTATTATCAACAAACTTGAATTTGTCGGCAGGGTTTTGCAAATGCACATTCGTAAATTGGTCTTTTTTATATTGGTAATAATGCGACTGATTCCAGCCCGGATACTCGCCTTGTAAATAAATAAACGACGAGTTTTGCCAAAGCGTGTCGCCAGTTGTTTTTATACGCCAATAATAAACCGTACTATCGGTAAGCGGGTAATTATCTACTTGCCATTCTAATAATCCGCCCGAAAAATTGGGGATATTGCCGCGTTTTGGCGATGTAAAATCTTCATTCGTATCTATTTCTAAGGTATAATTGCCGTGCGTACTCAGCGGATTTGTGCTTGCCGCTTTCAACGTAACCGTATTATTGGGGTGAATACCAAAATTTGGCGGATAAACGGGGAATAATTGGTTAGAATAAATTTGAAATTCCAACAAGGCGCAATTATTACTCTCGTCTATTTCGGGTATGGCGCTCGGGTTGTCCACGCAAACAGATACCGTATTTGCCCCAAAAACCCTATCAGTTCCCGTAGGCAACCTCACGGAATAATCGCCTGCAAACGGCGGCGCTTTTACGCGCCATCTTGTGAGTGTACTGATGCCCGAAGGCTTGGTGCGTGTGACCGACAGCGTGATAGAATCTGCTACCGATTTGCCAATATTCAGCACGGTAAAACTGACTTTAAAATCGTTATCGAGCGTCGTGATTTGTCCTGGCGTTAAACGCAGCGAGTTTTCTTTGATAACAAAATCGGGCAGCGGCGCGTTAGCTAATCGGATAGCGGGGTCGCCGTGATAATTGATATTTTGATTGATAATCACATTCGTTTGGTCGTCATCTAAAATAGATTGCCGCATAATATCGCCTAACCCTTTTCCATAAAAATCGGTACTAATATGGCGGTATAGTTTGGTCGCAAATATATCGAGTTGGGACGGCAAATTCAAATTAACGCCGCCGATAAAGCCGATTGCGGCGCGTTCATCTGCCAATACGAACCGCTCACTAAGCACAGCCCTTTGCGTAAACATATCGCCTGAATAGCAACCAAGCGACAAAACAAGTGGATATTTCCCCCTGTTGTGCATCTCGGCTGGCACGAGGTTAAAATCGGTGCCATCTGCATAAGCATGGCCAAACATATTGATAAGCGAAACGCCTGTATTGATAAGCGAATCTACGATACGAGAGGTCGCCTGCGAAACAGGAGCTGTGCTGTTTTTCTGAAAGGTGTAAACTTCGCCGCCAAACGACGGAGCTTCAAAAATATTTTTATAATTATTCATATAGACGGGAATACTAATCTCGTCTTTTGCGCCGATGAGGTGCAAGCCTTTTTTCATCCAAGCCTTATTCGTTTGCGTACTGGCCGATTGCAAGGCCAATTCCTGCTCTTTTACTTTCGTCAAATAATTTTTCACATCATTGCCATTCCACGCGGCTAATCGCCCAAATGGAATGATAGGAACATTCGTATAATTGCCGCCCATCAAAGCATTGTCGGAGGCGGGAAAACCATAAGCTGGCACCATCGGTTGATAACCTGCCCGTTGAAGTTGTGCGGCATAGCCCTTTCCTATTAAAAACACATATTTTGGCGTTTTTGCGCCTGTAAAGTTTCTTTTTGCAAAATGCGCAAAGTTTCGAATACTCAACGGGTGCATATCTACGCCATAGCTAAACAAGTTTGCGAGGTCGCCCATTTCTACGGAAAGCGTGTCGTAGCTGCCGCCTGCCGCCGATTTGCGATAAGCAGAATACGCTTTTATCCAGTTGCTGCTTACTCCGTCATCATACAGTTTTTTATTACTAATAATAATATAATTGCCTTGGTTGCTTGCTTGAAAAAAGTTTATCATTTTTACAGAAAAAAGACGGATTGTTTGGCTTCCTGGTGCGAAATCGGCGGAAATATACCCTGACGTAGTTGTATTATTTGCGCGTAAGGTAAGCGAGCGTTTCGTTTGCGAAGCGGTTAATACAAATTTTATGACACCATTGTCCAATTTTGTTTCAATTCGCTGCCCGTTGCTGTGGTCGTATAAAATCGGTGCCGTATTATTATGCTGAAAATTCGTAATTTCATAATAAGCAGGCATATTCGGATTTGCTTCTACCGTAAAATCGTAAGTGGCTTTATTTTCAAAATTAAACTGGCGCGGATAGCGCAAAACAGCCGATGCCAAAGCCAAATAATCGATTGGCGACGAAACGCCTTTTACCGTAAGGGCATTATTAGCTCGCAAGTCGGCAAGCGGAATACTTGCCGAATCGTTGCGCATTTCATAGCCGTAATGTGCATATTGCGACCGTTGCGTATTGTTTAGTTCTACCCGCAAATCGTGGGTTTTGTTTTCCATCAATTTCACGCGCCACCATAACTGGGCGGGCGGCCCTTGCAAATAAATACTGCTGGTCGTCAAATTATCGGTAGCGGGTGCAATATCGAAGGTTTTATTTTCAGCAAAGCCCCGCGATTCATAGCCGCCTAATTGCGCTTTGCCTGGCTGCTCGATGCCTGGCGAAAAAAAGTCGTAATTTAAATCGTGTGCATTTGGATTGGAGTTGCGAAAAGGCGAATAAAACGGGCTGCCCGTTTCCGCTATATAATATTCTTGCTTGGCGGGGAGTGGCGAAATAGTCATATTATTGCTCGTCACTTCGTAGCGTTTTGGCGGATTTGCGGCAATACTTGCGGGCG
>JBEEMU010000472.1:0-13827 GCA_041192485.1 Bacteroidota bacterium
TAATTTGCCTGAAATTCAGTCATTATACCAAAAAACAGCCTTAAATCAGCTCATTATCGGCTCCTTGCTCTTCCTGTTTTTATGGTGCAATGCCGATGCCATTTTTGCCATTATTCCGAATGGCGAGAGTTTCAAAACGGGCAAAATCGTCATTTTATACTTAGGAATTGCCAAAGTGATAGACATGGCTTGCGGCATCAATTACGAGATTTTAGCGTTCTCAAAGCACTACCGCACCTCCGCCTTCCTCAATTTAGGCATTACCGCCGCCTCTCTTTTCATCAACTATTACAGCATTTTGTGGTTTGGTTTTGTGGGCGCGAGCATCGGCACTATTTTCATCGTTATTTTATTCAATATCGTTCGCGGCGGCTTTCTATGGCAAAAAATGGGCTTGCAACCTTTCCATAAAAACGCCTTTTTCGTCCTTATTTTAGCCGCTTTCATCGCAATTATAGAGCATTTTTGCCCACATTTTACGAACACTCGTTTGTCCGCATTTCTCGATGCCTGCACACATTGCGCCCTCATCGGCGGTTTTTACTTAATAATTTTGCTAAAATTCAACCTTTCAGACGATATTTCCAACTCTTTTCAAAAAAATTGGAAACAGTTTAGGGCTAAGTAGTCTAACCATTTAATCGTGTCGAGTAAATAAACTACACAGCGTCAAGGTCAAAGTGCATCGCACCGTAGCATTAATTCTCCCTGTTTTTTAGACTTCGGCGCGATGCACCTTGACGCTCTCGTCCTCTTTTTAAACGCACATAGTTTTTTCCTGATACGCTATGGGAATTTGCTGGAAACATCAACTATTAGTGGTAGAGAAATATAGCCGAAAAAGGGCTTATAATGCCGTAGGTATCGCAGTGTTTTGAGCTACGCTCGTTCACTACGTTCATCTACGGCATCAAAAAACGGTTATTTTCAACGATTTTCTACCAACCTAAAAGCCCTACGGACTAATATACATAAGGGTTAGCCAACAATCCCATAATTCCGTTCGCTTTTAAGCCTTGCACTCGAACACAACCAACATTATTAAGTGTGCATATAAAAATAACCATAAAAAAAATTACAAAAATAAAAAATTGCCTTACCGAATGAAATCAATCTTACAAAAATACACACAACCAACAACTGTATTCCTCTGTGCCGTCCTCCTCTTATCGATGCTTTGTTCGAAGCTCCTACTAAGCATGGCAACCTTTGGTTTAGTATTTTTGGGTATAGGATATTGGTTAGCGTTTCCCGAAAGGGGCGCAAAATTGCACAAACGCTACGATGTACTTGCACCGTTTGCCTTGTTTGTTTTTGTGGGTATTACGGGGCTGTATAGCCGCAATACAGGAGCTTGGTTGAGCGAATTGCGGGTGCTTTTGCCTTTTTTTGGCTTGCCACTCGTGTTTTATTTATTGCCACCGATGACTCCACAACAGTATAAAAACCTGCATTATTGGTTTATTTTCTGGGTAGGAATGGTGTGCATTACCATGAATATCGACTACCTTTTACACGCGCCGCAATGGATTTACATTCTCAAACACGGGCAATCCGTGGAGCCAAAACTCTTTTGGATAAAGCCGATTGACCATATCCGTTTTAGTTTGCTCTTAGCATTTAGCAGCGTTGCGAGTGGCTATTTTTTATTTTTTACCAAAGAAGAAAACCCAAGAACGCGCCTTTTTTTGCGTCTTTTTTTGGGTATTTCGCTGTTTTTATGTGTAGAAACCCTGCATTTATTAGCCGTAAGAAGCGGCTTATTAGCTTTTTATGCGACGGTTTTTCTGGGGGCTATCGTCTATTTCTTTCAAAAAAAGCAGCTTTTGGTCGGTATTTTTGCTTTAAGCAGCATTATTGCCATTCCGCTAATTGCGATAAAAACAATTCCGAGCCTTTCGGCAAAATATTACTATTCGCAATGGGATTTTATCGAATTTAAAGCAGGAAGACTTGCCGAAACATCAGACGCGGGTCGCCTAAGTTCTATGATAGCAGGCATTTATATCGGCAATAGCAGCCCAATTTACGGCGTTGGTTTTGGCGACATTCCTGCCGAAAGCGGCTATCAGTACGACATTTATTTTCCGAACGCTGCCGAGCCTTTGCCACCTCATAATCAGTGGATTTTTTATTACGCAGGCGGAGGTTTTATCGGCGTTTTATTGCTATTTGGCAGCTTTTTTATCCCATTAAAAACCTATAAAAAAAATATTTTATTTGTCTTAGTTTGGAGCATTATTTTTTGGTCATACACTATTGAAAGCACCCTGACTACTGCTTTTGGTGTCGCAATTACGGGCTTTTTTATGGGAATGGCAACCAATATGGAGGGCAATTTAAGGGTTGAAGGCTTAGAAAACAAACAAAACTTACAAAATCAATTGGTTTAAAAACCGCGATTTCAGCCGCTGGTCGTGCGTGACAATCAGTAGCATCGAGCCTTGTTCTCGGGTTTGCTCTTCTAATAAGTGCGTGACTTCCAAGGCATTATGGTCGTCGAGGGCAGAGGTAGGCTCGTCGGCCAATACTATTGCGGGACGGTTGATGAGTGCGCGAGCAATTGATGCCCGTTGCTGCTCGCCGATGCTTAGGTTTTGCGGAAAATCGTTCGCTTTATGCCCCAAATTCAGGCGGTCTAAAATCTCTTTTATGCGGTTATTATCGGCAGGCAGGTTGGCGAGCGATTGCGCTAAACGCAGGTTTTGCCTCACCGAAAGGGCTTGAATAAAATGCGCTTGCTGAAACACAATGCCGATATGTTTTCCACGAAAAGCGTCGAGTTCGGCGCGGCGCAACTGCCCGATATTCTGACCGGCTACTAATATTTCGCCCTGTTTTGGGGCCAACAAACCTGCCAAAAGATGCAAAAGCGTTGTTTTTCCGCAACCCGACTGCCCCAAAATTAGCCATTGCTCGGCTGTTCCGCAATCCATATTCGGGAAACGGAAGGTTTGCGCCTGAGTGTATTGATATTCGAGATTCGTGGTTTTTAACATGGCATTTTGGCTCTCGTTATTAAAAATGACTTACTTATTAAAAATCAATCTACTTTTTCCACCTTGTAAACTAGGTATTTGGTATCGCCGCGCCAGTCGAATTGTTGGTATTTTTCGTGGTAAAATACCTTTACGCGGTAGCCGTGTGTGGTTGCTTCCTCTATCTGCTTTAATACGTTGGGTTCCTTTTCCACCGAAAATGGCCACATTTCAGGCGAGTTGCCAAGCTGCAATTGTCCTTCGTGTGTTTTAAAAACATAGCCTTTTTCGCTAAATTTGACGATAACCCCAGCGCGATAGCCGTTGCTATAATTGCCATCGAGATAAAAATACAGACCGAATGCTACGGCCAAAGTAGCTACGAGCGCAGCAATGAGGAGAATGCGTTTTACCATAATAGGAGGTTTATTTTTACAAAATTCACAGGTCTAAATAGTTGAAGTTATGATTGGCTTCTATTTTTTGTAAGCTTTCTAAAATAAGGCGTACCACATTTTCAATATCGTCTTTATGCGCCGCTTCTACCGTTGTGTGCATATAGCGGAGGGGCAGCGAGATTAGAACAGACGGAACGCCGCCATTCGAAAAGGCAAACGCATCGGTATCGGTGCCCGTTGCCCGCGAGGAAGCGGAACGCTGGAAGGGGATTGTTTTTTCTACGGCCGTATCCACAACTAACTGAAACAGTTTGCGGTGTACGGCGGGCGCAACCGTAAGTTCGGGGCCTTCGCCTGCCTTGCAATAGCCGAGCAGCTTGGTATTCATGAGCGGCGTAGTCGTGTCGTGCGTTACGTCGGTGACTATTGCGCAATGGGGGCGAATAGTTTTTGTAATCATTTCAGCACCGCGCAGCCCCACTTCTTCTTGCACCGAATTGACAATATACAAGCCAAAAGGCAATTTTATATGCTGTTCGTGAAGCAGGCGAGCAACTTGCGCAATGCACCAGCCGCCCATTCTATTATCTAAGGCGCGACCTACGATATAGCGGTTATTCATTGTCCACACCTCGTCGGGGTAAGTAAGTACGCAACCCACATGAACGCCCATTTCCTTTACCTCTTCCGCGTCTTTTGCGCCAATATCTATAAAAAGATTATCGATTTCGGGTTTTAAGTCGGCATTTTTACCGTGACGGGTATGAATAGCAGGCCAGCCGAAAACACCCTTAACGATGCCTTTATCGGTGTGAATATGCACAACTTTCGACGGTGCAATGAGGTGGTCGGAGCCACCATTCCTGATGACACTTAAAAAGCCTTCTGGCGAAATGTGCGAAACGTACCAAGCTATTTCGTCGGCATGCGCCTCGATGACGACGCGATAATCGCTTTCGGGATTGATAATGCCATAAACCGTTCCATAATTGTCTTGGCGAAGTTCATGCACATAAGGCTTGATATAGTCTGCCCAGATTTGTTGTCCGGGTGCCTCAAAACTTGTTGGTGAGGCATTGTTTAGGTAGCGTGTGATGAATGCTTCCGATTCGGCTGTGAATATTTGCATAAAATTATGAAAAACGGTTTATAATTGCCACAAAGGTACAATTATTTTTAATTTAATAAATAGTTTTTATACAAAAACAGGTTTATAAACCTATAAATGATAACTTGGGCAGATTTTGCGAAAGACTTTGACTCGAAAACAAGGCAAATTTTGAGTTCAACGCAGCTCGTTGTACGAAAAATTTAACATGAACAAGATAAAAGCAAGCCAAACTTGCTTTATTGCAGTGACCGCCCGATAGGGCATTCGAGGCATGAACAAAATAAAATGCGTTTCTCGCGCCTTGTTTTGACACAAAATCCTCTCCAAAACTTTGACAACTTATTTTTCTCTCATTCCTTATTTTCCGCAATTTAAACAAATAAAAAGCTAATTATTTTGCTAAATAACGTACCTTTGTGGCAATATACGTCCTTCTATTTCTTTTTCTTTTTCAACATACTTTTTCAACATACTTTTTCAACATACTTTTTCAACACCAACTACTATTTTCATTGCAACACGAACACCATTTCCATCAGTTTCCGCCGCCGCCGAAAGAAGGGGGCGGAAACCGTTTTTTTCTTTACAGTCAAGTGTTAAAAGAAGGGCAAGTGGCGATAGTAGCAGAGTTGTTGAACACAATGCGCGGCTTCGAGTCGACTATTTTTTGCTACACGCCTTATTTAGAGCAACTTAAAGCGGCCAAAGTTCAGCAACTCGAAGGCTTGATTCCGATTGCCACACACCCCGAACTATTAGCAGCCGATGTGGATTTTGCAATTACACTTGGTGGCGATGGCACCATTTTATCGGCTATTCAGCTTATTCGCGATAGCGGTATCCGCATTTTAGGCATCAATTTGGGGCGATTAGGGTTTTTAACAACCGCTAATGCCGAGCAAACAACCGATGCTATTCGACATTTAATTACAGGCGATTTTTCCATCGACCCACGCCGACTTATCCGATTAGATAGCTCGCCCAACTTATTCAACGAGTTTCCTTATGCTCTCAACGATTTTACGATTGTGAAACGCGAAACCTCCTCGATGATTATTGTGCATACCTACATGAATGGCGCATTCCTAAACTCGTACTGGGCAGACGGGCTTATTATAAGCACGCCTTCGGGCAGCACGGGCTACTCGCTTAGTTGCGGCGGCCCTATTATTTTCCCAAATTCGGGCAATTTTGTTGTAACGCCGATTGCGCCTCACAACCTCAATGTTCGCCCAATCGTGTTACCCGACTCGGCAACACTTTCATTTGAAATAGAAGGACGCGCCGAAAGCTTTTTATGCACCTTAGATGCGCGTTTCGCACCCGTGACTTCGGCACATAAAATAAGCGTACAATGCGCTCCTTTCCGCATCAATTTGGTGCGGCTATACGACTACACCTTCCTACAAGCTATTCGAAGTAAATTATCGTGGGGCTTTGATACTAGAAATTAAGTAGTAGTGCCTAAATTATCACGATCTTCAAGCCCTGTTAAATAGGGTGTTCTGGTGTAAGGGGTTATGCAATAAATAACCTACCCAAATTTTGTGAAGGATTTTGTGCCAAGACAAGGCGCGAAAAACGGGGCATGAGCAAAGCGAAAAGCAATAAAAATTGCTTTTTGCGGAGTGAACTCCGCGAAGCGGTCGCGCTACGTTACGTTTTGAGCAACGCAGTATTGGCATGAATGCCTGTAAAGGCAACCTAAGTTGCGTTTATACGAAATGAACGCGCTCCGCGCAGACGAGTAAAATGGGTATGTTATTTCTTTCCTAAGCCCTAATGAGTACCGTGTTTATTTTGCCACCTCTTAGAATTTTCACTCCGTTAAATTTTTATAAAAAAATGCGCATACTCGCCATCGATTACGGTTCAAAACGAACAGGATTAGCAGTCACCGACCCTTTGCGAATCATCGCAACCGCGCTTGATACGGTCGCAACACCCGATATATTTGACTATTTAAGCGGTTATTTGCAGCGCGAACCCGTTTCTACTATCGTGGTAGGCGAGCCGCTTAATACCGATGGAACGCCCGCCCACACCGCCGAAATGGTTGCCGAATTTGTGGCAAAAATAAGGCTGCTATTTCCCTCCGTAGAAATAGATACTTATGATGAACGTTTTACAAGTATTATTGCCAAAAAACGAATGTTGAGCATGGGTTTAAAGAAAAAAGACCGCCGCGATAAAGGGCTTATCGACAAAATAAGTGCTGTTATTATTTTAGAAGACTATCTCATGTTTAAAGGTATTTTTTAATGTTTTTAAAATTTTACACAAAAAAACAAAGTAGAAATAGCAATTTTCAATAAGTCTGAAAAAAAACAGCTACATTTGTAGTCTAATGTTGAAATTTGGGACGAAAATTTCTTATAGTAAGTGCCTGCGGCAAAATAAACAGGGTACTCTACTACTTAACAGGGTTCAATCTGGCGATTATTTATACATTTCTACTTATAATATCATAAAAACACAAAGACTCTATTTAAACAATTACAGAGAAACATCTCATCCCTGATAATAATGAAGCCTCGTCAATGCTTGTGCATTGGTCGAGGCTTTGTTTTTTTACCTTAAATCAAACGAATAAATATTCCCACCAATCATTTTGCCTGTGCGTTCGTCGCCAATCCACAAGGTCCAATTAGTAGAAAAACAGATAGCTTCTTTTTGCGAAAGCGTACCCAAGGGAATCCTTCGTAAATCGCCTTGAAAGAAATTTGCGCCTTTCCAGTTGGAAAATAAGAAAACCTTATCGCTGCTCAACAAAGCCAATTGTTTTCCGTTCGGGCTGATAGCTGCCGATGTGATAAAGGTAGTTGCGGCGGTTGCTCCTGTTTTGAAGCTGTCCACCAATTCGGCTACATAATCGCCCTCTACGGCGGGCAATCGGTACATTTTGGTGTAGCCCGTGTAAGGGCGGCTATGGTTTTTAGTAAAAAGGTATAAACTATCTCTGTAATACACAAATGCTTCACAATCAAAGTTTTGCGTCTTAGCAGATGGCGGGAATTTTTGTTGGTCGGCGTATGAAAAACCAATTCGCTCCGATAAAACGGTTGCGGAAGCGGCTAATGGCTGCGGGTTTTCAATTTTATAAATACATAAATTTTTCCTGTTTTGGTGGTTATTCCCAAAATCGCCGATAAAAACATTGCCGCGCTCATCTTTTGTAATATCTTCCCAATCGATATTTTTTACGCCCGCCAAGGTGACAATGCGCAATAAGCCGCCGCTTTGCACATCAATTTCATATAGGGTCGGGTCGCCGCCACTATCGTTATGCGTCCAAACGGTACTGCCATTATACGTCAAAATACCCGACGATTCGCGAAGCGAAGCAGGCATACGCTGCATTCGGGTGAAATTTGGGGCGTTACAGGCTATTATTGTAACAAGAATTAAAATAAACGAGTAAGCAAAAAATTTCATTCAATTAGACTGATAGACTTTTAGACATTAGAAATTAGAAATTAGAAATTAGACTGGAAGAAATTAGAAATTAGACTGGAAGACATTAGACATTTAGATTGCTATACTCTTAGATTTTATTCGTGGGCTTGCGCCAATAAATTGCTTACGAGCATTTGCATGGCAATAGCTAATAAAATAACGCCAAAGAGTTTTTTGATAACGGAAAGGGTTGTTTCGCCTAAGGTGCGTTCTAACCAGCCTATCAAATTTAAAACAATAAAAATGATAAGTAAGTTGGCTCCGATGCCTGCTAAAAGCTCAATTTTGGTGTATTTGCCGTTTAACGAAAGGATGGTTGTGAGGGTGCCTACGCCCGTTAGGAGCGGAAAGGCGATAGGTACGATGGTGTTGCCTGCGCCGCCTTTGCCGTCGCTTTTGAAAATATCGCGGCCTAAAAGCATTTCAAGTGCCATCAAAAACAAGACAATTGAACCTGCTAAGGCAAATGATTTCACCTCTACGCCCAAAATATTTAAAATTTGTTCGCCTAAGAAAAGGAACAATATCATTAAAAAGCCAGAAAATAGCGTGACGGGCAGCGGGTGCAATCCGCCGTTTTTTTGTTTGGCGGCGATGATGGTTGGGATACTTCCCAAAACGTCGATGACAACAAAAAGGGTGGTGGCTACTGCAAAAATATTAGCAAACATCAGTTGGATATTTATGAGGTTTAATGAGAATAAATACAAAATATAATTTGGTTTTATGATTTAAAAAAGTAGTTTCACCAAATTATATATCAAACATTATGCCGTTTTTTAATATGTTCTCAAAGAAAAAAGCCGTTCCATAGAACTTCTACGGAACGGCTTTTATTTTAACGAAATTTTACAATTTCATTGCACTTAAAAACTATTTTGCGCTTACGCCCAATGCTTTCAATGTTTGAATATCCAAAGCACCAATTGGTAAACCATTGTCTTTTTGGAATTTAACTAAAGCAGCTTTCGTGCGTGGGCCGATGATGTTGTCCAAAGGACCTGGATCGTAGCCTTTTGCTTGTAAAGCGCGTTGGATTTCTTGCACTTTAGCAATGCCAGTTTGGCCTTCTAAAATATGGCCGCAAAGAACTTCTTTCCACTCGGTGAAACCACCTTTACGAACCAATTTTTTGTACGTTACAGTTTTGTACTCCGCAGGAATTGCGATGCTGCGAGTGCTGGCTGCTTGGTCTTGAATTGTTTTCGTGAGTGTTTGGTACTGTGCAGGAACTTCCACTTCAGCAGTTGGAGCGTTCTCTGGCACTTGACGAGTTACAGTTTTGTACTCTGCAGGCACTTCGATTTCGCGAGTTCCAGCAGGAGTTTTTAAAACTTGTTTCGTGATTGTTTTGTACTCTGCAGGAATTGCGATTTCGCGTGTGCTTGCAGGAGTTTTGATGATGCGTTTTGTTTCTGTTTTGTACTCAGCAGGAACATCAGACTCGCGCGTTGAAGCTGGAGTAGTTACAACTTGGCGAGTGATTGTTTTGTACTCGGCAGGAACAGGAATACGACGCACACAGTCAGGAGCAGCAGCAGCGCCGTCGAAACAGCCGCGGTCAACTTGCTCGGTGATTGTTTGGAACTGAGCAGGTATTTCTACCAAACACCACACTAAACAGTCATCTGGGTTTTGCGAAAGACAGTTAGCGTCGCCACGTTTTTTAACCCATTTAGTAGCTGCAGGCGCAACTTCTTTTTGTTTAGTGATAGTTTCAAACTTGTGTTGCAAAGGCTCCAAGCGCTCAGACGCTGGTTTGATTAGCATTTGCTCGGTTGTTGTACCATAAACAGCAGGAATAACTTCTACGCGCTTCGAAGCGGCTTTCGTCATTACTTGCTCGGTTGCAGTAGAGTACTCAGCAGGTACTTCTACTAAACGGTTAGAAGCTGGCTTAACCAAGATTTGCTCGGTTACAGTTTCGTACACAGGTGGTGTCGTTTCGATGCGTTTCGAAGCTTCTTTAACTAAAAGTTGCTCGGTAACCGTTTTGTAGCCAGTTGCACCAGCTGTCAAACGTTTCGACGCTTCTTTAACCAAGATTTGCTCAGTTACGTTTTTAAACGTTGCTGGTACTACTTCAATTTTCACTGAAGCTGGTTTCACTAATACTTGTTCAGTAATAGTTTCGTACTCATCAGCAATCATACACTTTGCGTAGCATTTGCCAGACTGTGCATTAGGCGGATAGTCGCCGAGTTGGGCGTTAGCGGTTGCGAAAGCAAACATACTTACACCTACAGTTAGGAGTAAAGATTTGTTTTTAATCATGTGTAAAAACAACATTTTAAATGGTTAAGAAAATTTTTTAAAAATTTTGGTATTTGAGGGAAACAGTAGTTTACTAAGCTAAAATCTATAAAATTTACTTTATAAAGCATATTTAAGTGCCTGCGGCAAAATAAAGACGGTTATAATTGAACCAGAGCTTCCTATTAGCAGGGCTTCAATGTAGCCATTATTTATAAACTACTACTTAACTGCCTATAATGTAAACTATTATATTCATTTTTTGTCAAGTTTCCATTGCAAAGGTACGGCTAAATTTGTTTACCTTGTATCTTTTTGTCGATAAAAAAAACAAATTTTTATGTTTACAATGCCTTATTGACAATATTATTACAATCTTATACTCCGTTTTGCTTCGGATAGCATAGGAAATATTTGGCGATAAGATGCGAACTGAGTTCATAATCGAATGTTTGCGACATTGGTAGCACTTGTCCGCTTTTATATAAAATCTTTATTTCGTCGTTGCCTGTATCATAAGTGCGGTTAGTTTCGGTGGCTTCTATCACCAATAATTTTGCTTCTTTTTCCTCGAGTTGATACGTTTCGGCTAATTGCGCAATAATACGGTCGATATGCTCGCTCGAAGGCGGCAAATTACTTAGTTCTACCTTGAAAAGTTTGCGTTGTATGATGCCTTTGCTTAGGGTACTTAACACAATGTCTTTGTGGAGGCTAAATATTTTTAACGCGGCCAGAATGTCGATGTCGTCTAATTCTGTGAAAAATGCCAAAATATTAGTATTTTCTAATTTGATTTTTGCAAAATCTGTGCCAAGTTCGAGTAATGCTTGCAAAGCGGGGCTAATAACAAACGTTTCGCCTCTCGAAACCAAGTATTTGGCGCGTTTTAGGGCTTTTATGAGCATTTGTTCGGCCGAAACAACCGTTTTATGCAAATAAACTTGCCAGTACATTAGCCGCCGCGCCACCAAAAATTTCTCTATCGAGAAGATGCCTTTTTCTTCTACGACCAGTTCGTTATTCACCACATTCAACATTTTAATAATACGGTCGTAGCCGATGATGCCTTCGTGTACGCCTGTAAAATAGCTATCGCGGTTGAGGTAATCCATCCTGTCCATATCTAATTGCCCCGAAACGAGTTGGTGCAGAAATTTTTTCGGGTGTTTGTCTTCAAAAATGGCGATTGCAGTGTCTAATTTTCCGCCAAACTCTTTATTTAATTCGCGCATGAGCTGCACTGATAATACTTCGTGATGCACGGGTAGCAGGGTGTGTTCTAAGGCGTGTGAAAATGGCCCGTGTCCTATATCGTGCAATAAAATAGCGCAAATAACGCCTTCCCCTTCATTTTCAGTAATTTCAACGCCTTTTGACTTCAATACTTCAATTGTTTCGGTCATTAAGTGCATCGCCCCGAGTGCGTGATGGAAGCGCGTGTGTAAAGCTCCAGGGTAAACATAATGCGTTAGACCAAGTTGTGCAATTCGCCGCAAGCGTTGGAAATAGCGATGCTCGATGATATCAAAGGCTAATGCGGTTGGTATGGTCACAAAGCCGTAAACTGGGTCGTTGAATATCTTGCGTTTGTTTTGCATAGGGAATGGAGTCGTGTATTTTAATAATTCCTGACAATAATTATTTGAAATATTATTTGGAATATTATTTGAAATATTGTTTGAAATATTATTTGGAATATTATTTCAAATAATCATGTCTATTCTCAATGAATGTTATCGCTGCTGCAAATGTAATGGATTATTTTAATACATTGTATCTTTTTTATGATTTTTAATTCATTTTTTTACAATTCTTTTTTTAATGAAAAACTTTAAGATTTCCTTAACGCAAAATTTTATTTTTAATAAATACCCAAATAGGTACTCTTATAGAATAAAAATTGGTGGAAAAGGTTTAAATATTCCTTTTATTTTAATATTTTTATTTTAATAAACTGTTTTTTTATTTGTAAAAAAATAAACCTGCGGAAAACGCGCTTCCATACGTTAGGAAGTTATTCGCTGTTTTTTAACAGGCATCTTTTACGAACGTTTCTATTATAAAGTGCGTTTTTAGGAGGATATGCGCCTGCGGCAAAATAAACACGGGTATCATTTTCCCAAAACGCCCTATTTAATAAGGCTTCAAAACCGTGATTATTTATGCGCTACTACTTACTTATCCTACAACGCACGATGTGAATTGCCGCCACACTCGTTTTTTTACAAAAAAAAGCAGCGGTATAAGATATTCATCGTATCTTAGCCGCCGCTTATAGGTCAGGGATGAGTGTACTTTTGTGGATATAGCAGAATGCTCCAAGCTATGTAAATCATCACAAAGAGTATGTGATAGTTTATTTGATAATAGGTAAGACGCAATTTTACGTCAAAAGTAACAATTTTATTTCAAAAAGTAAAAAAAATAAAAAAATAAAAAGGTAAAAAAAAATTCACAAAAATATGGATAAAATAAAAATACTTTGGGCCGATGATGAAATATCGATGCTCAAACCGCAATTACTTTTTCTGGCGCAGAAAGGGTATGAGGTAACAACCGTTACGAATGGCCACGACGCGCTTGACGAATTGGAAAACGGGAGTTTCGATGTCGTCTTTCTCGATGAAAGTATGCCCGGAATTACGGGGCTTGAAACGCTGGAGCGCATTAAATCGTTAGATGCGAATTTGCCCGTCGTGATGATTACGAAAAACTCCGAAGAGGGTGTCATGGAGGAAGCTATTGGTTCGCAAATTGCGGATTATTTGCTGAAACCCGTCAATCCGAATCAGATTTTGTTGTCGCTCAAAAAAATTGTGGACAACCGCCGCTTGGTGCGCGAAAAAACGAGCAGCGACTACCAGTCTGAGTTCCGCCAAATATCGATGGATATGGGCATGGTGAACGATACGGAGGGCTGGGTTGAAATTTATCGCCGCATCATCAACTGGGAGCTGCGTTTAGATGCCGCCAAAAACGATGAAATGGCCGACATTGTGGCGATGCAAAAGCAGAACGCCAACACTGATTTTAGCAAATTTATTGTTAAAAACTACCAATATTGGTTTGAGGACGAGCGCAACGGCCCCACGATGTCGCATAATTTGATGCGTCATAAAATATTGCCCCATTTAAAGCCCAATGAATTGCCAACGGTGATGCTGCTTTTAGATAATTTGCGCTACGACCAGTGGAAAATGATTGAGCCGCTGCTAACCGAGTATTTCCGAGTGGAAGACGAGAGTTATTTTTTCAGTATGCTACCAACAGCTACACAATATAGTCGCAACGCTATTTTTGCGGGCTTGCTTCCGAGCGAAATTGACAAAAAATACCCCGACTGGTGGCTGAACGATAACGAGGAGGGCGGGAAAAACCTGCACGAAAAAGACTTGCTCGGCGAGCAGATAAAACGATTAGTCCGCAAACCCATTACTTGGAATTACCATAAGGTGACAAATGTGAACGATGCCAAGGTGCTGCAAGATAATATGAAAAATTATATTAAAAGCGACTTAACGGTTATTGTCTATAATTTTATCGATATGCTTTCGCACGCTCGCACCGAAATGGAGGTGCTGAAAGAACTGGCTGGCGACGAAACTGCTTACCGCTCGCTGACGCGCTC
>JBEEMU010000473.1:0-2791 GCA_041192485.1 Bacteroidota bacterium
CAATATAATACAAATTTATTCTATTTAACGCTATATTTATAGCATTCAAAAAATTATCTAAATTATTAAATTTTTTCAAAAAATGCAGGATCATTCTTTATATTTAAAACTCATTAATAACTTTTTTGATATTGAAAAGAAAGTGTTGCAAAAAACGGAAATGCAACCGCTTATGCGAAATATTGACCGTATGAAAGCAACTTTCGAAGAAATGGGCTATATCATCAGAAACCCCAAAGGCGAAGGATATAGCGAAACGCGCACCGATTGCGAAGCGAGCATCGTGGGCGAAAGCACCGAATCGTTGGTGATTACCGACGTGATAAAACCTATCGTCTATTGGCGTATTGGCGAAATATTGGGCATCGTGCAGCAAGGTATTGTCTTGGTAGAAGCCGCCGAAGCAAGCAAAAAAGAAAAAAAAGGCTGGTTTGGGAAGTAAAGAATAGGTAAAAGACAGATACCTCTTATTTACACGTTCCTTACTACGTTCATATCCTATTCCTTTATGATTTGTATTCTAAATTTTTTATTGTTTTTATTAAAAAGTTTATTTCTCACTTTAATAAAAATTTATAAATACCTCCTTTCGCCGTTGTTGCCGCCGCGTTGCCGCTACACGCCAACTTGCTCGACCTATACTGTCGAAGCGATTGAAAAGCACGGCCCTATAACGGGTTTATGGCTGGGTATCAAACGGTTTGCCTCCTGCCATCCTTGGGGCGGACACGGCTACGACCCTGTTCCGTAGAGCTGATTTAGCTACGACCCTGTTCCGTAGAGCTGATTTGGCTTAGGCTTAACTCTTGCTGGTTTTCAAAATCTGCAAGAGTTGCAACTAAGTAGTGTTTCAAGTTAATCTTGTCGGATTGTAGCTTATGTGTCAAGGTGTCTTTCACACGTTCCTTAGTAGTCTTTCAAGTTAAAACAATTGGGGCGTTGGGGATTTGTCCCAACGTAAACAAGTTCAACGCAAAAGTACAGCATTTACGCGGCAATATTAAATGGATTGACTATTTAGTAAAGCATCTTAAATAAGTACCCGAAATATCCGAAAAAAAATTTAATGAAAAAAAATACTTTACACATTCCCTTATTTACTGTTGAAATTTGGCGCAAAACGCTGCTATTTTTTCTTTTTTCATCGTTCGCGTCCCTTTCTTTGGCGCAAACTATTGCGGTTAGCCCCGAACTGACGCTGTCTTCTCACCAAGATTACCGCTTTGTGGGCAAGCTGCGCGATACGGCTGTTTTGCTTTTATATGAAGAAGATTTGTTTAAATTGGCTTTATATGATGACAAAATGAAATTTGTGCTATCGGAACCCTTTCGCCCCGAACGCCACAATATCGATATTTTAGAAACGGTTATCGATAAAGATTTTTTCAGCGTTGTTTATCGCCACGCAGCCCAAGGCAAGAGCAGCGCAAAGATATTGCGACTCAACTCGCAGGGCAAACTATTAGACAGTTTGACGCTGCAATCGATGCTGCGCTGGGGCGTGAGCTACGAACCCACCATCTTGGTTTCGGAAGACCGAAGCAAACTGCTAATTTATGATTTGTCAGACAATAACACGACTTTCAATGCCGTTATGTTTGACCTTCGCACCTTTAAAATACTGTGGTCGCGGACATTTCGACCTATTGGTTTAGATTATAATAACGCGCTCAAAGATGCCGTTATTGACAATGCGGGCGGCGTGTATTGGATGCTCGAACACGAAAATAGGAAGACTAAATCGGCGAATAACCGCTTTGATGTGGTTTATTTTACCGCCGAGCTTTCGCAAGAGTGGGCGATGAGCATTCCGCTTTCGGGCAGAATTTGGCAAGATGCAATGTTTTGTTTTGACAATAAAAATAAAAAATTGGTCGCAACGGGTTTGTATTCTACCAAAAAAACATCGCAAAGTGAGGGCGCGTTTTTCTTCGCCCTCGCGCCCTTGCAGCCGCAGCCGCCCGATGTGCAGTTCAACGATTTTGATGCGGGTTTTATTCAGCAATTAACGGGGAAGGAGCAGCGTGGCAACCAAGGTTTCCAAGATTTTAAACTGCAAAAACTGATACCACGAGCCGATGGCGGCGTGTTGATGATAGGCGAATATTATAAAAAATATGTGCGCACTATGAACACCGCGCTCGGCACTCGCCCTAATTATGGCGGCGCACCCTACGACACGCGCACGACCATCGACTACGAATATCACGACCTGTTGCTCGCTTCATTTTATCCGAACGGAACGGTTCAATGGAAGGAAATGCTGCCCAAACGTCAGTTTTCGCAAGACGACGACGCGCTCTACTCGTCTTTTTTCTTAATGAAAAATAAAACGGGTTTGCGCTTCATTTATAACGATGATATAAAAACGGGCGGCAACAATATCAACGAATATATTGTTATACCAGACGGAACGGCACAGCGACATAATTTATACAATTCTGAAAAATTAGAGATGCAACTCATTCCGCGTGAAGCGCGGCAAACGAGCGCGACAGAGGTTTGGATACCGAGCTTTCGCCGCGAAAAAGTGCAGCTATTGCGTTTCAATTATTAATAATTTTCACTCCTTACCCCTTACTCTTTATCCTTTTAAAAATATACCAAAGCATATTATGCAATTAGACGAAGCAAAAGAACAATTTATTGAAATGTGGGGCGCACTCGGTACCGAATGGGGCATTACGCGCTCGATGGCGCAAATCCATGCCCTTTTACTCCTTTCGCCAAAGCCGCTTTGCGCCGACGAGGTGATGGAGCAGCTGAAAATTGCTCGCGGCAATTCTAACAC
>JBEEMU010000474.1:0-2577 GCA_041192485.1 Bacteroidota bacterium
AACTCATTTTCTCGCTCCTGCTCTTTTTTTTAGTAGGAAAAAATACTATTTCTGCACAGTATAAAGGCTTTGCTGTTTTATATAGCGATAATTTTGAAGGCAGCCAAACGGCTAATAGGGAGCATTACGATAAAATGTCGCTCACGGCGGCGCATCGCGGCTTTGCTTTCGGTACGCGGATTTTAGTGCGCAATATTTCCAATGGCAAAACGGTCATTGTAAAAATAAACGACCGTTTTGTTTTACCCAAACACGCTGCTATCAAGTTGTCGTTTGCCGCCGCTCGCGCCTTAGGCATCTCCAAAGACAATGAGAGCGTTGTAGAAATGTTCAGCGCACCTAGCAAGCCACAAGAGCCGATGCTGGTTGCGGCTAAACAAGTCGTTGCCGAATATCAAGCTCCTACCAAACCCAAACCTGTAAAAAATGCGTCTAAACTGGTTGTAAAAGCAGCAAAAGCAAAACAGAAGGTAGCAAAATACAGGGTGAAAATGTCGCCTCCTGCTGCCAAACCAGCCGCTCTCTCGGCTATAAAATGGACGACCAATCAAGATGGCTACGAATTGTATCAAGTAGCAGGGGCGCGTTTGGAACACGAAGGCTATGGTATTCAATTGGCTTCTTCGGCGCAATTTGATGGAATTATGCGCAAAATCGCTGATTTGCAAGCCTTGAATATCGATGGCATTTTATTAAGCGTTCAAACCGACAAGCCTTCGGGAACTAAAATTTATAAAATAATTATAGGGCCATTCGGGGCGATGGAAGACGCGCAAGCGTTTAGAACCGCTTGGTTGAAGAAAGGCTTGTACGGAACGTTTGTCGTCAATTTGGCTGACCAGTATTTGCAAGGCATTGCGCCTGCGACACCCTAAAAGGGCAGACTTGGAAAGCCACGGGTTTTTAAAACAAAATCGGCGTTAATCTGTGACCTATCCATTTAATCTGTGTTCCTATCTTTACCGAAACAATTACGAATGATTTTTTAAATCGTACAAATAACCTTGCCAATAGAGCTTCTACGGCCTAAAAAGTCGTGGGCTTTCGCCAAATCGCTGGCAGGAAATTCGCCGCCAATATAGGGGGCGATATGACCGTCTTTTGCGAGTTTTATCACGGTGTCTAAGCAGCGTTTGATGATTTCGGGGCGCGAATCGGCTATTCGAAGCATATTTATACCGATAAACGCTTTGCTACTGCCCAAAAACTGGATAGGCGAATAAAGCCCAAAGCCGATAACTGTTTTCAAAACGCGCAGCATATTTTTGCTTTCGCCTGCCATATTTGCTGCGCCGTAGCCGATGAAACGCCCGCCTGCGCCCAAGGCTTTGAAGCCTTTTGATACGCTGCTGCCGCCCAAACTGTCAAAAATAACATCTAAACCTTCTTTGCCGCGTAGGTTTTTAACAACTGCCGTCCAGTCCTCCTTCGTATAATTTATGGGAAAATCTACGCCCAAGGTTTTCAAAAACGCTATTTTTTCGTCGGAGCCGCAAGTGCCATAAACAATACAGCCTTTTTGTTTGGCTATCTGCACGAGCGCAATGCCTACGCCGCCTGCGGCTGCATGAATCAAAACGTGTTCGCCTTGCTGCAAATTCGTTTGCTCGCAAGCGGCATGGTAAGCGGTGATGTATTGCGTGGCTAAGGCGGCGGCAACGCCTGCCTGCATAGTGTCGGGTATTGCGGCGCAAGCACTCGCCTGCGTCATGGCGTAGTCGGCGTATCCGCCGAAGCGCGTCATGGCTACCACGCGGTCGCCCAACTGAAAACCGCTCACGTCTTCGCCCAGCGCGTGTATGCGCCCTACGACTTCGTAGCCCAAAACGGCAGGCAGCGGCGGTGCGTCTTGATACAAGCCTAATCGCGCCATCACATCGGCATAGTTCAAGCCAAATGCTTCTGTTTTTATGACAATTTCTCCTTTTTTAGGAGAAGGTATCGCTTGTTCGCGAACCTCGAAGGCGGTTGCCGCATCACCGTTGCGCACTAATGCGTAAGTTTTCATATTGTTTAGACAAATTGTTTAAAAAAATAACGCAAAACCCAAGTCTTTTACGAAAAAAAGCTTGTGTTTTGCGTTGTTGTTTTCTAAATAGATGATTTAACCTAAATTCTAATCGTTGAGCATAAATTTATAGCCTACGCTGCGCACCGAGTGGAAATAGGTTGGGTTGCGCGGGTCGCGTTCAAAGTATTTGCGGAAGGTGAGGATAAAGTTGTCTATCGTGCGGGTAGAAGGATAGACATCGTAGCCCCAAACCGATTGCAGGATTTGTTGGCGCGAAACCACTTCGTTGCGACGCTCGATGAGGAGTTTGAGCAACATGGCTTCTTTTTTTGTAAGCATCACTTTCCCTTGTAGGGTTGTGGCTTCAAAGGTGTGGAAATTAACCTCGTACTCGCCGAACGAGAAGGTGTCGCCGATGTGTGCGCCTTCTTTTTTAGCTCGTTTGATGAGGTTTTGTACGCGCAACAACAGTTCTTCCAAGTTGAAAGGCTTGGTCAGATAGTCGTCTGCGCCTTTCTTTAAGCCTTGTACGCGCTCTTGTGGCGTGTCTTTTGCCGTAAGGAAAA
>JBEEMU010000475.1:0-7879 GCA_041192485.1 Bacteroidota bacterium
TGCAAGACGCTGCGGCACAGCAAGTTCGCGATTCGCAATATGCGCAAATAAAACAAGAATTGCTTGCCCCATTTGCCAAACAAGGCATTCCGCAGCTCGTCATCGGCGACCTTAATACGCCCAAGCATTTAGACCTCGATTATCAACGTATGCTCAAAACATTGGGAATGAAAGACACGCCGCTCGCCGACGAACGCCCCTACACTTGGGATAAAACAAACTCGTGGAACACCAATTATTTGGAAGAACCTAATTCGCAATTAGATTATATTTTATTAGATGCGCAGCGCAGTTTGACTAAGTTGAGCCGACTATTTATTTACCGCCCCTTCATTATTCACAAAGATAAAAAAGTGGATTTAGCCGACCATTACGGTATTTTTGGCGAAATAGAGTTGAACTAAGACGCAATCACACACACATTACTAACACACATTACTAACACGCATTTCACTAACATACATTTCACTAACATACATTTCACAATGAAACAAACTATTTTATCGCTTGCGGCAGTGCTATTTTTTGCTTGCCAAGTAGTTGCACAAAACAAAATTCCGTCGGTAATGGTACAAACGCCAGATGGCGCAAAAGTAGATATTGCTACTTTGATAAAGCCAGGCAAAATTACGGTTATATCTTTTTGGGCAACTTGGTGCGGCCCTTGCAAAAAAGAGCTAAACAATATCAAAACCTTGTATGCCGACTGGCAAAAAGATTATAATGTAGAAGTGATAGCCGTTTCGATAGACGATTCGCGCAATTTCTCCAAAGTAAAACCGTATATCGACGGGCAGCGTTGGACCTTCACTTCGGTTGTCGATTCCAATTCTGACCTTAAACGAGCCATGAATTTCCAATCGGTTCCGCATACTTTTGTCGTCGATGCCAAAGGAAATATTGTTTGGGAACACGACGGCTACACCGAAGGCGATGAGTTTGAGCTGGAAGAGCAGCTGAAAAAAATGGCTGCAAAGTAGAGCGATAACGTAGAGCGATAACGTAGAGCAATAACGTAGAGCGATAACGTAGAGCGATAACGTAGAGCGATAACGTAGAGCAATTTGTTCTTATTCTTCTGATACGATGTGGATTTCGTAGAAAAATCAGATAGTAGATAAATTGCTGCTTTTTTGAACCATATAAGCTTTTAGCACCTACATCTTATCTGTTTCTTAGGTACCCTATGTGGTTCAAAACCAACTAAATGTGGTTTAAAACCAACTAAAAAAAGGTAAAAAGCAGCGTTTCCGCCAAAAAAATTAGTAGGAGTATTTTTTAAAAATCTAAGTAAAAGTCGGCGGTTAAGGCTTTGTATTCACTTGTATATTCGCCGTTCTCCTGCCGAGTCAATAAGGTGTCTTCCGTGAATTTACAGGTGCTTTTTTTAAAATAAGTGTCAAATGAAAACACCAATAAAACGCGCTCCACAGGTTTTGTGGGGCGCGTTTTTATATTCGTGCGATGCCGCAGGCGCAAGTTAAATTCCGTGGCTTTCACGATAAAATGCAGGCTTTCTTGCGGGGGCAATAGGACGATTAAACTGCCGTTTTCGGCCAGTAAACGGCAGCTATGCACGACTAAATCGTGTTGCGAAAGCGTATTTGTATTGCGAGCTTGCGCCCGTTTTTCGTCGGGCGAAGCCAGTGATTTGCCTGTTTCAAAAAAAGGTGGGTTACTCACAATTAGCTCGAATAAACCACTTTCGGGCGTTTTATAATCTTGCAAAGCCGTATTCTCAACCGTAATACGTTGATGAAAGGGGCTATTTTTGATGTTTTCGCGAGCTTGTTCGGCGGCATCGGCAGCTATTTCTAGCCCCATAATTTGGATAAAAGCATTGCGTTGCGCCAGCATCAGGCTTAAAATACCCGTGCCTGCGCCAATATCTAAGACCTTTGAAACAGCCGAATCGACGGGTATCCACGCGCCGAAAAGAACGCTGTCGGTGCCTATTTTCATAGCACAGCGGTCCTGACAGATAGAAAATTGTTTGAACTTGAACATGAAAATTCGTTGCCGTTATTTATGATAGCGTTTATTTTGCCGCAGGCGCAGATAGCGTTTCAAAAAAAACTTGTTATTCCCATTCGGGCGATAGATTAAAACATATAAAAACTATCATTCCTAACATAATTTTCAGCAAAAAGATTGACTTGGGTATAAACTTTTCCTCTCCTCTTCCTAAATCGCACTAAAACGCCATTTTAGAATGTCACAAACAACCTTTTTTTTGTTTTTTTCGTCTATACCATCGTACCATACGTTTACTTTTTTTATCTTGTAGTTGCCTTATTTTTTTAATAAAACGGCTATTTTGAACAACTATATTTCATATATGAACCTATTTTCTTTCTCAAAATTCTTCACAGCCATCCATAGACAGTTTTTTTGCTATACCTTACTTGCGTTGCCAGTTATTGCCTACGCGCAAGTGAGCGGCACTGTTTTTCGCGATTTTAATGCGAATGGTGTGAAAGACAATTCGGCTACGTTTAATGAAGTTTTCGAAGCAAATGTCGTTGTTACCATTTATAATAGCGCAAATACCGCTATTGCATCATATAAAACAAATGCTTCGGGTGTTTTTACGATACCAGCCACAGGCACAGCCTATAGTGGCGTTTTAGGCAGTAATACAGGGTTTGTAGCAGCGGCTACCGCCGTGCGGATAGAGTTTACAGGCTTGGGCTTAGGCGCGTATTCAGCAGCTTCGGGTACGGGCAATAATTCGAGTGTGCAGTTTGCAACAACCCCTGCCGCAAGTATTGTGTTTGGCGCAACCTATCCAGAAGATTATTTTGGCAATACAACGGCACCAAATCCTTTTGTTATTTTCCCTTCTTATCGCAATGGTTTGTGTGCAGGAAATGAGGACATCGGAATTGCCGCCATATTATATAATAGCACGGGTTTGAATAGCAATTATCTGAACGGTTCGGGCGTGGCAGGGACGGGGCCTATACCAAAATCGAATGCAACGGTTGCTGAAATTGGCACTACTTGGGGCGTGGCATATAATAATACGTTGAAGCGGTCGTATCATGCTACTTTTTTGAAACGGCATTGCGGCATTGCCGACGGTTTGGGCTATATCTATGTGATGGACCAAACGAAAACCTATAATGCGTTGGCAGGTAAGTTTAATTTGGCAGGTGTAGTACCTACAAACAGTGGCGCAGCCCTTAATTTTGGCTCAGTTACGCGCACAGGCTCCGCAGATTACACGCTTTCAGCAACTAAAACCAGCCCGAATATAGATTTAGATGCGTTCGCAAAAGTGGGCAATGTGGGGTATGGTGATATTGATATGCAGCCAGGAACTAATAACCTCTGGGCGGTCAATGTGTTTGAAAATTCCTTGATTTCTATGGATATTTCGGGTGCGCCAAGCACTGTGCCTGCTATCGTCAATCGTTATACCCTTTTGGGAATGACGAATTACCCTACCTCCACAAAAGGCTTATTACACCCTTGGGCATTGGCTTTTCATAAAGGATACGGCTATTTGGGCGTAACCGATGATGCGAGCATTACAAAAGTAGCCACCGATTTGAAATGCTATTTACTGCGCTTTGACCCGAATAATATGGCAGCTGGCTTCACTGTAATACTTACTTTTGACCCGAATACACACGCCTCGGCAACCAATAATGAGCGTTTCCAGCCTTGGATGTCGGTGTATAGCGAATCGGCCACTTATACGGCCAATAAAGCCTATATTTCGGGCGGTGGCAATACGCACTACCATCAACCCATGTTTTCGGATATAGAATTTGATACAGACGAGTCGCTTATACTTTCTATTATGGACAGAGAAGGACACCAGTTTCAAAGTGAAAATTACAAACCAATTTCGGGAACGACAACTTTAAATTTAGCCGTTACCTATGGTAGCCTTTTAAAGGCTTGTTTGATTAGCGGCACTTATTACATAGAGGGTTCGGGCGGCTGCGGTTCGGCAAGCGAATTTTTTGCCGACGATGCAGGCGACTGCGATATTGAAGGCGTACTCGGCGGCACCGTTTTAGTACCCGGTCTGGGGCAGGTTCTTTCTTCTATGAAAAACCCTTGGACGGCTACTTGTGGTATTGCTTATGAAAATTCGCAGGGTTTAATGACATTTAATACAACGTCGGGCGCAAAAACCAATTGGTACACGAAAAACATTGGGATTGCACTACCTTATATGGGCAAAGCCGCAGGCATCGGCGATGTAGAAGGCATCAGCCCTACACCACCAATTGAAATTGGCAATCGCGTATGGAATGATGCCAATAGCGATGGTATTCAAGATGCAGGCGAGGCGGGTATTGGCGGCGTTGTATTAGATTTGTACGCCGATTTCGATAATAACGGCGTACCTGATGTAGTGGCTGCGGCTTCCGCTTGCGCAAATAATACAACCGCTACTGCCACACTTGTAGCAACCGCAGGCTGTACGGGTACGGCTTGGACTACTCCCGCAAACGCAACAACCGTCAATGCAACCGCAACGACGGCTGTTTTGGCGGCAGCCGCAACTTCGCAATGCTTACAAGTTACAGGGTTAGGTTTTGCCATTCCAGCAACCGCTACCGTAACAGGTGTAACGGTAAATATCATTCGCAAAGCCTCAACTCTAAGCACTGCCCTCGACAATATCGTGCAGCTCGTGGTGGGCGGAGTTGCCGTCGGCGCAAATAAGGCGAAAGTTACAACTTATCCGCTCACGTTTAGCAATTCTGTTTACGGTAATGCTACCGATATGTGGACAACGACGCTCACGCCCGCACAAGTGAATGCCGCCAATTTTGGGGTCAATTTCCGTGCAGCGTGTACAGCCTCTTCTACCGTCAGCATCGATGCTATAGAAGTAAACGTGTGTTATACAACAGCCGCAGGCACTACCTTTACCGCAACAACTACAACGGCGAGTAGCGGCAATATCGGTACTTGGTATTTTAATGCGGCAAATGTACCCGATGGCGACCCTACTACGGCAGGTAATCAGCCAGGATTGGCTCCTAATAAAAAATACATTATCCGAGTGGCTTCCGCCAACATACCAAGCGGAAAAGTATTGACGGCTGCTAATGTAGGGGGCGCAGGGCAACCCGACGCACGCGATAGCGATGCCAGCCTGGTTGTTAGCAATGCCGAAATTGCTTACACCACAGGCGCAGCAGGGCAGAATGACCATACCTTAGATATGGGTTTTATGATACCGCCGCCAACGATTGCGCTGACGCTCAGTGCTGTTGGCTCGTGCAACTGCAATAGCGCAAGCGGATATATGGACGTAACGGGGCTTACCAACCTTTCTGGTGCTACTTTCACAACGACAGGCACTTATAATAATGTACCGTTGCCCGCTTATGGTACGGTAGATATATCATATAGTTATACGGGGGCAGGTAATGGCGCAACACCCGATTTTCGCAATTTAGATATTTCACAGGGCTTCCCTATTTCTGCAAACTATACAGCACTTGGTTTTTCGGGTGTTGGCACGGTGCCTGGTTTGCGTAATAAAATAGCCGCAGGACAAACAGGTGTACTTACCTACAGTTTTGACCAACCTGTAAAAGACGTGAATTTAATGGCCTTTGATGTGGACTGGAATGATGCAGTTACTGTTACCGCATGGGACGCTTATGGCAATGCAATTACCGATTTTACAGGCTGGACGGCGAATATAGGCGATTTAACAAATCCGATAGACGCGCTATTGCCTACGTGGAATCCTGCAACACACATCATTTCAGCAAACGCCGCAAATGTCGATGGCGAACGCAACTTTGTAGCACTGCGCCCCAATGGATATGTGTCAAAAGTCGTTTTTTCCTTTACAGGAACAACAGATGTAAGCACAACGCCGCATACACAATATACTATTTTTAGTAATTTGCAAGTTGCCCAAATTTGTAATGCGGCGGCCACGCTATCAGTCGCTTTTACCAATCAACCTGCAGGGCAAACTATGACGGTAACGAATGGAGGCTTTACACAAATAATTGCAAGCGGTGCGACCTCCCCTCAAACCGTTGTCTTACCTTATCCTCCTGATGGCACGGGCCCTCATACCATAACGGCATCGTTTACAGGAGCTGCGCCTGCTACGGCTACCATTAATTATACCAATATTAGCTGCTATGCCACTATCGGCAATTATGTCTGGACAGACGCAAACAGCGACGGCTTGCAAGCAGCCGAAGCAGGCATCAATGGCGTTATTGTAGAGCTATGGAAAGAAACTGCGCCTGCGAGCGGCACTTACGCGCTCGTGCGCAATACGACAACGGCGAATAATGGTGTAAATGATGGGGCATACTTGTTTAATGTAACCGAAGCGGCAAACTATAAAGTGAAATTCCCGACGACTTCGGGGGCTTTTGTGCTTACCACGCAAACGGCAACCGCCGCAACCGACGGCAATAGCGATGCCGCCGCTACCGGCTTTTCGCCCGCTTTTGCAATGAACCCCGCAGGCACGGGTGTTGCGAAGGATAATTTGACGATAGATGCGGGGTTTAAACCAGCCGTACCTACGCTTGCTACTTCGGTCAATATTTCTGGTTGCCACGATAGCAATGGCAATACCGCAGGTGGCGTGAGCCAAGTGACCGTACAGGTTATTGTAGATTGGCAAAATGCGTTGAATGAAAATATTACGGTTAGTGTACCGAATGGCGGCGCAGCACAAACATTTAACCCGACAACGGGCGCGAAACCGCGTATTTTGAACTTTACCGTGCCGACAGCTTCGGCAACTACGGGCAACGTGACCGCAAATTATGTGACAACGACAAGCGTTGCGGCCACGCCAAAACCAATAAGCATTGCGGCAAGCAATTGTTTGCTCACGCCTTGTGCAAACAATGGTGGTATCGTGTTCCGCGATTTTAATAATAATGGTACGCAAGACACACCCGCTGGAGGGGGAGGGGGCGAAACGGAAGGTATTAGCGGCGTAACGGTCACGGCTTTCTGGGATAATAATAGCGGCGCAACCGGCACGGCAACCACGACAACGGACGCAAAAGGGCAGTACAATATTGCCACAGGCGCAGGCGCAAACCAAATACCAAGCGGCGCGAAAGTGCGTATGGAGTTTTCAGGTTTGCCAATAGGGGTAGTACCAACTGCCAACGGTACGAATAACGGCACAGCAGTACAGTTTTTTACTGCGCCATTGTGTACTATTAATATGGGTGTAAATTACCCGACGGATTATTGCCAAACGAACCCGAACTTAGCGGCTTCTATCTTTGTGGGTGGCAACCGCAGCGATGTAACTGGCGCGAGTAATATTTTATTATCATTTAATTATAATAATTATAGCCGTGTAGCTTATGGCAGCTATACAGCACCTACGCCTGATGCGACGAAGAGCGAAATAGGCAGCGTTTGGGGCTTGGCTTATCATAAAAAAAGCAAGCAGTTGTTTTCGGCAGCCTTCTTGAAACGCCACGTGGACTTTGGACCGAATGGTTTAGGAGCTATTTACAAAACGGATTATTCAACGGCGAGTACACCTACGAGCTTGTTTATAGATTTGCAAGCAGCACCGTATAATCTTAACCTCGGTACGTTTAATACAAGTGTTATCGCTCGCGACCTTACAACTCCGGGTTCGCCAAGCCGCGACGTAGAAGCCTTCGGCAAAATTGGTAAAGTCGGACTGGGCGACATCGAGATATCAGATGACGAGCAAACGATGTTTGCGATTAACTTGAACGAGCAAAAACTGATAAAAATAAACATTGGCGCAGGCACGCCTACGGCTCCGAGTAGTGTTGTGCAGTACGCGCTGCCCGTGCTTACGGCTACAAACGGCTTAGTTCGCCCGTTTGGCTTGAAATATTATAAAGGCAAGGTGTATGTTGGTACGGTAACT
>JBEEMU010000476.1:0-3537 GCA_041192485.1 Bacteroidota bacterium
ACTTACAAATTTATTTTAATGGAAAACTCGTCAAACATTTCGATTTCCTTGCGAACCCAAATTTGAGAAACGATTTGCCAAATAGAAATCAACCAGAATACAAGTCGTGGACGAATAACCCAATGTTGATAGAATTAGAAAAATAATAAAAATAACAAACATACTTATTCGTCGCAAGTCGAAAAAAATAAAAAAAATTCTCATGCCAAGTATCAATTTTAAAACGTGGACAACCCAGCAAATAGAGGACGAATTTGGCTTAATTCGCCTACAAAAATGCCCTATTTTAACAGATTGGCTGAACTCGTCAGTTGATTTGTCGAAAGATGATTCGCTTTATTTAGAAGGCTTGCGCGCACGTTTAGAAATGTATGCTGATTCGTGGAATGAGGAGGAACTGAAATTGAAATTTATTTCCTTGCTTTTGGATAAAGTAAATTACGAGCGCGCAACCTATAATGGTTTTGCAAATAGAAAACTTACCTTCAAACACAATGGAAAAACGATTGCAGGTGTAGTGGATTTTATGGTCGCTTCGGGGCGTTACGAACCCAAAAAACCGTATTTTTGCTTTCACGAATACAAAAAAGAAAAAGGCAGCGACAACGATCCGCGTGGGCAGCTACTGATAGCAATGCTCGCTGCGCAACAAATAAATGATGACAGTCAGCCAGTATATGGTGTGTATGTGTTGGGTAGAATGTGGTTTTTTGTCGTTTTACACGGAAAAAATTATTGCGTAAGCAACGACTTTTCGGCTACACAAAGCACAGAATTACAGCAAATTTTCAGCGTTTTAAAGGCTTTAAATCAAATTATTATATAAATAAAGTTTATAATTACAATAAAACTTATTTTCACATTTCACATTCATAATTTTTGAAACTCAATTCTCCTGCCAAGCGGCTTGGCTTCGTCCTGCTTATCGTCGCGTTTGTGGCGTTTATTTTCGTGTCGTTAGACCAAAAAGCGAAGGAGAATACTGCGCCTTTGCGTATTACAATTACCGACTACGAAACAAAAAAGTTTATAAAAAAAGAAGAAATACAACAGCAACTGAACGATACGTTTCCCGCAACCTTGAACGGTGTAACTATCGGCAGCATCGACATCAAACGCATAGAAGACATCGTGAAACGCAACGATTTTGTGGAAGAAGCCGAAGTGTATATAGATGCCACCAATCATGTGAATATCAAACTTTCGCAACGTGAGCCGATTGTTAGAGTAGTAGATATGGAGGGTAGCAATTATTATATCGATACCAAAGGGCGTTATATGCCAACTAGCCGCCATTTTACGGCGCGAGTTCCCGTAGCAAGCGGTTTTGTTACCAACCGAATGTATAATATCCCAATAGAAAACATCAAAAATCCATTAAATAGTTTGTTTATTTTGGTAAAATACATACAATCCGACGATTTCCTGAACGCACAAATAGAGCAAATTTATGTAGAAAAAAGCGGCGATTTTGTTTTAGTACCCAAAATAGGCGCGAAAATTATACTAGGTAATGCAGCAGATTTACCCGAAAAATTCAAGCGATTAAAGATTTTTTATAAAGAAGCAAGCTCTTATACAGGCTTTACAAAGTACAAATCTATCAACGTAAAATTTAAAGGGCAAGTTGTTTGTGAAAAATAGCTTAGGAACGTGTAAATAAAATCATAACATAAATCAACAATATCTTCTAACTTAAAAACCCAAGCTTCCTCACCAAAGAAGTGCGGCCAAAATTTCCTACTTATTATTTATATGAACGGACATAAACCTAATTTATCAGAAATCGTTGTTGCCTTAGACATCGGGACAACGAAGGTTTGCGCTATTGCGGGGCGCAAAAACGAGTACGGCAAACTTGAAATACTCGGCGTAGGCAAAGAAGAATCGACGGGCGTGTTGCGCGGCGTAGTTTCCAATATTGAAAAAACCGTCAAAGCCATTAGCGATGCGGTCGTAGAGGCAGAGCGTCGGTCGGGTAGCAAAGTCACCAAAGTACACGTTGGCATTGCGGGGCAGCACATCAAAAGTTTGCAACACCACGGCATCCTCACTCGCGATGCCATTCACGAAGAAATTGCGCAACGCGATATCGACAAACTCATCAACGATATGCACAAGCTCGTGTTGCCGCCGGGCGACAAAATTATCCACGTCATTCCGCAGGAATACACCGTTGATAATGAGCAAGGCATCACCAATCCGATTGGTATGATGGGCAATCGCTTGGAAGCCAATTTCCACATTATCACCGGGCAAATTACGGCTTCCAAAAACATCTACCGTTGCGTAGAGCGCGCTAACCTCAATGTGGCTTCGCTTACCTTAGAGCCGATTGCTTCGGCAGTTGCCGTATTGAGCGACGAAGAAAAAGAAGCGGGCGTTGCCCTCGTCGACATCGGCGGCGGCACCACCGACATCGCCATTTTCTACGAAGGAATCATTCGCCATACAGCAGTCATTCCGTTCGGTGGCAACGTCATTACCAAAGACATCAAGCAAGGTTGCACCGTGATGGACAATCAAGCCGAATCGCTCAAAGTCAAATTTGGTTGTGCATTGACCGATGAAGTCGTCGAAAACCGCATCATCGCTATTCCTGGTTTGAAAGGCCGCGAGCCCAAAGAAATAAGCGAAGTGAACTTGGCACGCATCATCGAGGCGCGTATGGAAGAAATCATGGATCGCGTTTTTTGGGAAATTCGCCAATCGGGTTTCGACCGCAAACTCATCGGCGGAATCGTCCTCACAGGCGGCGGCGCACTTTTGCGCAATATCGACAAACTCGTCGAACTCAATACGGGCATGACCACGCGCATCGGCATTCCTATCGACCACCTCGCACACGGCTACCACGAAGACGTTTGTAGCCCCATTTACGCCACAGCCATTGGATTGCTACTCAAAGGTATTCAGGAAAGCGAAGACGGCAGACCCGCCATCAGCCAACCCGACCACAGCGACCTCTCACTCAAAAATACGCAGCAAAAGCAAGTCGTAGCAACCGACGGCGCACAAGAAGACGAGAGCGAAAACAGCAATAAATCGTCGTTTTTAGACAAAATGTTTAACAAAATTCAAGACTTCTTCACCGCCGACCCCGATAGCGATTTGTAAAAATACATCTTGTAAAAAAAATGGTGCAATTTAAAAAAAAAGCGTAATTTTGTGCGTTGGAAATAATAAAATTATAAAGTCTATTAAAACGTATAAGACACTTACGCAAATGTTATAAAGACGGAATATCCGTATGAAATTTGTAGCTGTAAAAATTGCTAAAACTACTAAAAAAACAGAAAAGGAAGTACAATTAATTATCGAAAATAATAAATCATAAAATAATTCCTTCGCAACGAAGGCTCATATAAGCGGTTTCTTTTATGAAAAGTTTAGACAAACAAAAGCAGGGTAGTTCGATAATCAAAGTTATCGGCGTTGGCGGCGGCGGCTCTAATGCCGTCAACCACATGTTCCGACAAGGCATTGTAGGCGTTGATTTTGCAATATGCAATACCGACGAACAAGCCTTGCTAACAA
>JBEEMU010000477.1:0-3548 GCA_041192485.1 Bacteroidota bacterium
GCGGTAATCGCTTGGAGGATAGGAATGATGCGGTAATCGATGGATACCGCTACATAGCCGCGTGCAGCCCAAGCCTTTGCAATAGGCACAACATCGCCGCCAGTACGCGAGCCGCCGATAAAACTGCCGCCAAATGCCAAAACGATGACGGGGCGGTTGGTTTCGGTATCATTATCGGGGCGATAAATGTCCATTTTAAGGGTTTTGGCAGTACCACCTAAGTCGGTGTTTTGCCCATAGGTCACGGTCGTTGGTGCGGCATTGACGGTGAATATTTTTTGCACATAGCGCCCAGTTGCGCCGCAACCTGTTTGCGCTTGCGACAGCGTACTAAATGCGCTTAGGAAAAAAACGATAAGTAAAAAATGTTTCATAAAAGAGATATTAGACTGTGATATATTAGACTGTGAGAATTAATTTACAAAGGTAGTGCATTATTTTTTATTTTTATTAATTTATAATTATATTTATTTTTTTATACTATTTAAAATGGTAAACTTAGGAATGTTTCGTAAGTTGTTTTTGTTTTTTTACAAATAAAAAAAGCGCACACCCATTCTGGACGGAACGAGCGTACGCTTCTTCACCTTCAAAAACCCAATTTTATCTAAAAAAGTTGCCTTTTTATAGGCATTTATCCTTCTAAGTAGTAGCGTATAAATAATCACGGCTTTAAACTCCTGTTAAATAGAGCGTTCTGGGCTACTGATAACCGTGTTTATTTTGCCGCAGGTGCTTTATTACAAGAGAAACTTTCTAAACAGAAAAACTATCGTTTTAGTTTAACTGTTAATTCTTTTTTTGCACCCTTGCGATTAACGGTTATTGCGTAGCTATCGCCTGGGCGGCCGCGGCCGACTATTTCTTGTAGTTCGGCTGACGACTCGATGGATTTGCCATTTACTTCGGTGATAATATCGCCAATTTTGATGCCGCCCGATTCGCCGCCGCCGCCTGCTGTTACGCGGTCGATGTATGCGCCATTTGTAATATCCGTGCCTATTTCTTTTGCTAAATCGCTATCCATATCTTGAATACCTACGCCCAAAAATCCGCGTTGTGGTGCGCCATATTCTATAATGTCCTCCACCACTTTATGCACCAAATTGGCGGGAATTGCGAATGAATAACCTTCATAACGGCCTGTTTGTGAAGCAATTGCAACGTTTATACCTAGCAGCTTTCCATTCACATCTACTAAGGCTCCGCCGCTATTTCCTGGGTTTACAGCGGCATCGGTTTGTATAAACGACTCGATGGAGCCTTGCTTTTCAATCAAGTGGATATTGCGGCCTTTCGCACTCACGATGCCTGCTGTTACGGTTGAACTTAGGTTGAGCGGATTGCCTACTGCCAAAACCCATTCGCCTACTCGCGCTTCGTCAGAGTCTGCCAAATCTAAAACAGGCAAGTCTTCTTTTAGTTCAATTTTGATGACTGCGAGGTCGGTTGTAGGGTCGGTGCCCACAACAGTTGCTTTGTATTTTCGTTTGTCGTAGAGCGTGACTTCGAGCGAAGTGGCATCTTTTACAACATGGTTATTGGTGACAATATAGCCATCTTTGCGGATAATAACGCCGCTACCGATGCCTTCTTGTACGCCGCCGCCGCGTCCGCCAAAGAAATATTCGTAGAAATCGTCATCGGCCATTCCGCGTCCGCCTGCCCCAACGGGGCTGCTTTTTGAGCGGATATGCACGACTGCTGACATAGTTTTCGCTGCTGCCTCTGTGAAGTCAAACGGTGCTTTTGGTTTCCCAAAATAACCTGCTTCTTGTGCATACAGATTTTTAGAGCCTGTTTTTAGGGTATCGACTGCCGAAAGTTGCGGAGTCAAAAAGTGTGTTGCCGCCAAGACAACTGCACCGCCTATAATTCCTGCGGCAAGGGTTGACATCCAAGTTTTCATAAAAATTAATTAAAAAATGAGCATGATTAAATTTTAAATTCTTCTACTTGTAAAAGCTTCGACTCCGGAGTTTCCAACACGCTGTTTATCCAGAGTGAAGTTAGCATAACCACCATCGCTTGTGCGAAAAGAGTTTGCAAAGTACGACGTTGTAGCATACGATGTTGTAGCATACGATGTTGTAAGATACGATGTTGTAAGATACGATGTTGTAAAATACGATGTTGTAAAATACGTTTCATCTGTTAGTATTTTGTTTTGTTTTATTTTGAAATGTGTTCTTTTATTGCAATTATTTAGGTTAATGATAACCGTGTTTATTTTGGCTTTGGCTAATTTTCGATTTGCCGCAGATGCTTACCTATTATTTAATCTGAAAGATAAGACTTTGATAATGATAGAACGCTATAAGTTTAAAAAGTGCTGCTTCGTTTTTTGTTTTTAACGAGTAATTAACAAATTGCAAGTAACCTTTATATCCTAATTATACAAGATTTATACACGATTTGCCTATTTTGCAGTAAGCACTTATAGGCTCTTTATATATTAACGCAAAAATTTTAAAAATAGTTTCTTTTACTCTCTTTTTAACATTTTTTTAACTCGATATTATTGCAGGTGTTTTCTTTTACCGCTTTATAAAGGCAGTTTTCATTGTGTCTGCCCGATTCGCGCCTAAAATCAGTACTAAGGAAAAATAGTTATAAAAGCAGTATATCGGCAATGGTAAATGCGCCGTAAATAATACTTGCAATACCGTTGGTGGTGAAAAAAGCGCGGTCGATGCGCGACAAGTCGGTAGGCGACACCAACCGATGCTGGTAAACGAGCATGGCAACGAAAAACAGGCTCCCAATACGATTCAGCCAGCCAAAGCCTGCCCAGTAGCCCACGCCCACAATGATGAGGGCGCAAATAATATGCAAAACCGTAGAGAGCATCAGCGAGCCATTGCGACCTAACCAAACAGGAATAGAATTGAGCTTGTTTTGGCGGTCGAATTCTTCGTCTTGTAAGGCGTAAATAACGTCGAAACCTGCTACCCAAAGCATCACAACGACCGAAAAAGCCCAAGGAAGCCAGTAATCGCCTCGCCCCGCGCCCGCCATATATGCGCCAATCGGCGCAAGTGAAAGCCCCATGCCCAATACAAGGTGACAAAAGGCGGTGAACCGCTTGGTCAAGCTATAGCCCAATGTAACTAAAAGCGCAATGGGCGATAGGACAAAACACAGCGAATTGATAAAATACGTTGTCACAATAAACCCCAAACAGCATATAATAATCAGCAGCAATGCCCGATTGGGGCTTATAGCACCCGACGGAATTTCGCGCACAGCCGTGCGCGGGTTCAAGGCATCAATATCGCGGTCGATATACCGATTAAACGCCATGGCTGCGCTGCGAGCAAACACCATACAGCACAATACGCCTATAAAAGTAGTGCTTGAAAACCCAACCTCTCGACACGCAATAAAGTAGCCGACCATTGCAAAAGGCAGCGCAAAAACAGTGTGTGAGAAGGCAATAAGAGAAAGATAACGTTGCATAATGGATTGTAAACAGCTAGACGAATGGTTTAGTTTTAAAAATCAGTAAAAATATGCGCTCCTACTTATTTTATGGTTTATATAGAAAA
>JBEEMU010000478.1:0-3317 GCA_041192485.1 Bacteroidota bacterium
TAACTGCTCTATTTCATCAATAATAAACACTAATTTTTTGGGCAAGGCGCATATTTGAGCGAAAACTTCGTCGAGTGTAGCCGCCGAAATAGTTGCTTCGTAGGCTTCGCTCATACTTTCGCACAGGCGTTTACACAAAAAAGCCTCGGTAGATTCTATCCAGCCCTCCACATTGATATGACAGACATGGTAGCCTTCCTGTATTAAGGCTTGCGCTAAAATGCGGAAATAAGTGCTTTTTCCCGTTTGACGGGGTGCCCAAATCGTGAAATAACGCTCTTTTTGTACAATCCGAATCCCTTTTTTTACCAATTCGGCGCGTTGCAAGGTATAATGTTGTTCGGGGCGATTTGGTCCCGATGTATTAAAATAACGCGGATAGATTGCTGTTTGCATGGATACGATATTAAATAGTAATTTTAGTATTGGAAATAGGCCGCAAAGATAGCGATTTTTAAAGAGAAGCTAAGAATTTTTGCAACTGTTTATTTTTATTTTTTGGATAAAAAGCGGTTATTTTTTTTAATAAAAAACTGAAAATCAATTATTTATAGTTAAAATACGTTTTATTTACTTTCTATAAATGGCAAAAAATGTACTTTTTTAATAATAAAAACCGCCATACCTTTGCATCATAATACAATTATAAACATTATCAAATCATCAACAAAATTTAAAGGTATGTTAAAAAATATCCTTTCAATGCTCTGTTTGCTTTTATTGGGGTTACAAACAGCATCGGCACAATGCCAACCATTGAGTTTTCAACTCTCGCAAAACCCCATCACATTGCCTTGTAATGGCAGTCCGCAAACCATTCAAGCGTTTGGCAATAGCTCTTACAGCTATGACTGGCTTATGCCAGACGGGCAATGGACGTACAACTCTAATGTAGCCGTGGTGTTCTCACCAGGTATCTTGAATGTGTTTGTCCGCGATACCATCACAGGATGCCGCGATAGTATGTCGGTGCCTGTAATGATGCAGCAATCAACTATGCAAGTCATGGTAAACAACGACACAATTAGTTGTGGAAGCCCTACGGCACTGCTTACCGCAACTGTTTTTGGCGGTATGCCGCCTTATAGTTTTATTTGGGACCAAAACATTACCACGCAAAGTGCGGCTTACACACAACCTGGTAGCTATATGGTCAGTGTAACCGACCAGTCGGGTTGCCCTGCCATCGGAATGGGCTATGTTTTCAATGGCGGCGGTGCGAATTTCCAAATCTTCGGCACTACGCAAAGCACGGCTTGTACGGCTCCTACAGGCAGTATAAATGTCACGTCAAACGGCACTGGCATCACTTATCAATGGAATACAGGCGCAACTGGGCCGAGTATTATGAACTTGGGGACGGGACAGTATTGCGTGGTAGCAACGGATATAAATGGCTGTATTCGCGACACTTGTTTTTATATTGATAATAACAGTAGTCTTGCTATCAATAATGCAACTGCAAGCAATCCTACTTGTACGGGCAATAATGGCTACATATCGGTAGGCGCAACGGGCGGAACGCCGCCTTATACCTATCTCTGGAGCAATAACATGACGGGTTCGAGCATACAAGGGCTTGCGGCAGGCACTTATAGCGCTACCGTAACCGATGCTTTAGGTTGCACAAGCTCCTATTATGCCGTTTTGCAGCAGCAATCGGGCTTTTTTGCGACAACATCAAGCACAAACCCAACTTGTGGTGCGCCTAATGGTATGATTACGGTATTTGCGACAGGCGGCACTTCTCCTTATTTATATACCATAGCAGGCACATCGGCAACTACGAACAATGTATTTACAGGGCTTCCAGCAGGTGTTTATACGATACTTATCTCCGATGCAGGCGGTTGCACACAAACTATTACCGACTCATTAGTGAATGTTAACAATATTTCAGTAGCAACAACGGCTGTTGGTGGCTCGTGCGCTAATGCGCTTGGCACAGCAACCGTGCAAACGAATGGCGCAAATGTAACGTATTTATGGAGCAACAGCGCAACAACACAAACGATACAAGCGGCAAGCGGTACTTATACCGTGACGGTCACGCAAAGCGGTTCGAACTGCGTGGCAACTAGTTCGGTCACAATTCCAGCCACAACAACTAATATCGAAAAAGGGCTTATGATACCCGATAATGTAGCGCAATCCTTAGTGAGTAGCATACAAGTAACGGGGCATAATGGCGGCGTAATAGATGCTGCTAACCCATTAACGGCAGTTTGGGCAAACTTGGAACACTCGTATCGCGGCGATTTAAGCATCGATATAACCTGCCCTTCGGGTATTACATCAAGCATCAAAGCCTATCCAGGCGGCGGCGGCGGCACGTTTCTGGGCCGTCCAAACGATGGCTCTGACCCTACAATCAAAGGCACAGGTTTCCCATTCATATTTAGCGCAAGCGGCGCAATGACCCTCGATGCTACAACAGGCGTAGCAGACCCATTGAACCCAACAACGCCAAATGCTTCAAGTATCCTTGGTGGAAACTTTTTACCCGTAGCGCCATTAAGCGCCTTCAATACTTGCCCGATAGACGGAATATGGACAATTACCTTAGTCGATCATTTAGGCGTTGATAATGGTTTCTTATTCGATTGGGGTATTCAGCTACCTGGCTCTTGCACGAACACACATAATTTTGGCACCGTACTTACTAACGCCGACCCGAGTGCTACGCTCGCATGGTCAGACGGGCAAACAACGACAACCATTCAAGATGCTACCAATAGTACTTACAGCGTTACCGTAACAGGCTTAGGCAATTGTACGGGCGCAGCAACGATGGAAGTGCCTACGGCGAATTATTCGTTTAATGTAGTAGCAGCATCGTGTTTGCCAAACGCAACCGATGGCTCTGTAACCTTAGCAACCGCAATGGGTTCGATGCCTACGGCTTTATGGTCAAATGGTCAAACGGGTATGCAAGCAACAGGCTTGGCAGCGGGTTGGTATAGTGTTACTATTACAAACGGTAACTGTACGGCGCACCGCGATGTTTATGTGCCTGCTTCTACAGTTTGCATTGCTACTATTGAGGGCTTTGTGCTAAACGAAACAAACGGTAACTGCACACACGACGCAAGCGATGTGGCTGTGCCAAACAAAATGATTCGCTGCACAAATGTTGCAACAGGCGCAGTACACTACGATTATACCGATATGCAAGGTTTCTTCCACTTCACGGTGGACACTGGGCGTTATATTATCAATTTTTATAGCAATTACTGCGATGGTTACTCGGTAGTTTGCCCAGCAACAGGCAATATCAATGTACACGCAGCCGCACCAAATACTGTTTACGGAGGCAA
>JBEEMU010000479.1:0-3053 GCA_041192485.1 Bacteroidota bacterium
TGAAGCCTTGTAAATACCAGTTGTTTCATCTGTATATCCAAGTATAAAAGTCTTACCAGCCGTCAAAACAGGGGTTGTAAAACTATTATTATAATTATTTGACTCTACTAAATATTTAGTCGGTTGCTCATAGTCCGCCACCTCCCCCAAAGGTTTCCACTCCACGGCTGCGCCATTTAATAATTTTTCTAAATAATTCATTTTTAAAATTGTTAATTATCGTTACCAATACGTTACCGACACCTTAAAGGTAACGTTTAGTTTAAAGCTGTTTTAAAAGGTCTTCTATTTTATTCATGTCGTTGGATTAGTTGTTTAAGTTCTTCTTCGCTTGGCAAGTAAGTCATGTACTGCGAGGCGAAAATTTGTTTGTTGTCTTCGGGCAACGTATATTTTACTACGGCTTCGTTTTTGTCGGTACAGAGTACAATACCTACAGGCGGGTTGTCGCCAGGTGGCATGAGTTCGCGGGTGTAATAGTTTACATACATCTGCATTTGCCCCAAATCTGCGTGTGTAAGCCGGTCGGCTTTGAGGTCAATCAACACAAAGCAGCGTGCAAGGTAATTATAAAAGACTAAGTCTATATAAAAATGTTGATTATCGAAGGATATTCGTTTTTGCCTTGCTACAAAGGAGAATCCTTTGCCCATTTCGAGCAGAAAATGTTGCAGTTTGCCGATAAGCATTTGTTCAAGGTCGTTTTCGAGAAAATGCTCGCCCTGCGGTATGCCAATAAATTCGAGAATATAGGGGTCTCTAATAATTTCACGCGGTTGCAGCAGCGTAGGTTCTTTTTGTTTTATTTCGTTCCGAACTGTTTCTTTGTCCTTACTGGCAAGCAAGCGTTCATAAAATAGCGTATTTATCTGTCGTTCCAGTTGGCGCGTACTCCAATTTTCACTGATACATTCCTCTATATAGAATTGCCTTGCTTTTTCATTTTGTACTTTAAGAATTGTCCTATAATGTGTCCACGACAATTGGTCACGCACTGCGTGGCTAATTGGGAAGCAAAGATAAAACTGCCTCATGTACTTTAAGTTAGAAATGGTAAATCCGTTTCCATACTCCATTATCAAACGCTCCGAAAGGCTTTTAATCACATTTTTTCCATATTCTGCCCTTTGCTCTCCTTGTTGTTCGTGTTCAACAATATATTTGCCAACATTCCAATACGCTTGTATGATAGTTGAATTTAGGGTACGGCTTATGGTTGAACGGGTTTCGTCCAATACTGCTTTAATTTGCGAAAACAAAGCCTCGCTGTCGTGGGCAGGTTCTAATTTGTTCATATTTTAGCGTTCAATTTGATTTATGATGGCATCAATACTACTACGCAGGGTATCTATCCGCGCTACGGTTTTTGTTATGGTGGCATTGAGTTGATGAATGTTTACTTTTTCCCTTTTGTCTTCTGCCGTTATATACGAACTTACGGAAAGGTTATACTCGTTTTTAGCAATGTCGGTGCTGTCAATAGATTTTGCGATATATGCCACGTCTGTTTTACTATCAAAAATGTCCATAATCTTTTCAATGTGCGCATCAGCCATCACATTATTATTGGTCACTTTCTTAAAAAACGCTTCGCCGCTCGCGTCAATAAACTGGGTTGTATTATCCGTTTTGTGCTTGGAAAGCACCAAAATAGTGACGGAAATAGACGTGCCATAAAACAGGTTTGGGGCTAAGGAGATGATAGTTTCTATAAAATTATTATCTATCAGGTACTTTCTAATCTTTTGCTCTGCGCCGCCTCGATAAAAAATACCGGGAAAGCAGACAATCGCCGCCCGCCCTTTGCTCGAAAGATAACTTAGGGCGTGGAGTACAAAAGCAAAATCGGCTTTTGACTTAGGAGCCAATACGCCCGCAGGCGCGAAACGGTCATCGTTGATGAGCGTAGGGTCATCGCTACCTATCCAATTGATGGAATAAGGCGGATTAGACACAATGGCATCAAAAGGTTTTTCGTCGCCAAACTGCGGATTGCGCAGCGTATCGCCTAAGGCAATATTAAATTTGGTGTAATTGACATCGTGCAAAAACATATTCATACGCGCCAAATTATAGGTAGTATGATTGATTTCTTGCCCAAAAAACCCTTCTTCAATAATATGATTATCAAAATGCTTTTTGGCTTGCAGCAATAAAGAGCCAGAACCTGCCGCTGGGTCATAAATCTTATTGACTTTCGTTTGCTTGTGCATCGCTAATTGCGCAATAAGTTTGGAAACGTGCTGTGGCGTAAAAAACTCGCCGCCCGATTTGCCAGCATTTTGCGCATAATTGGAAATCAAAAATTCGTAAGCATCGCCAAAAAGGTCGATTTGACTCTCTTCAAAACCGCCAAAATTGAGTTCTTCCACGCCTTTCAAAACGGCAGCCAAACGGCTGTTTTTGTTTTCAACCGTATTGCCGAGCCGTGTACTTGTCGTATCAAAATCGGCAAAAAGTCCTTTTATATCGTCTTCGGAATCATAGCCGTTTGCAGAACTTTCTATCGCATCAAAAATGGCTTTTAAGTCTGTGTTCAGATTTTTGTTGGTGTTCGCTGTTTTGGCAAGGTTCACAAAAAGGTGGCTCGGAGCAATAAAATAGCCTTTTACCCTAACGGAATCCTCTTTTATTTCGGGTGAAATAGCCTCATCGGGCAATTCGGCATAGTTAATGCTTTCATCGCCACCCTCAATATGGCTCGTGAAATTTTCACTGATAAAGCGATAGAACAGTGCGCCCAGCACAAAGTGTTTAAAATCCCAACCATCTACCGAGCCGCGCACGTCGTTGGCTATTTTCCATATTTTGTTCTGCAATTCTGCTCGTTGGCTTGTACTTGTCATTTTATATTTTTCAGAATGTTGGTTTTAAGTTAAAGCATTTCTGCAATTTCAAAAGCACTTTAAGTTGAAGAAAGTAAAGTATCGGAAAAAACCTTATAAGGAACGTGTAAATGATAACTTGGGCAGGTTTTGCGAAGGATTTTGGCACGAAGCAAGGCAAATTTTGAGTTCAACGCAGCGCGTTGTACGAAAAATTTAACCGTTAAA
>JBEEMU010000480.1:0-2879 GCA_041192485.1 Bacteroidota bacterium
CGTTTGCGGGGCAATGGGGCGAAACAGGCATTATGGCGTTTGACCGAACGGATATAAATTTGGCATCAAACGCCTCAGACCCAAGTACCGCCTTGTCTAACTGCTATTTTGCCAAATTGAAATACGGGATAAAAGCCAGTAATGCGGTCGTAAAATACTATAACGGCATTTTATTTAAGGAAATAGACGACTGGAACAACCCAACAAACCCAGACGGCGCGGCTATTTGGATAGAAAATAATAGCGATTTTAGCCGTGCGGCAAACTATAACGCACCCACTAATATTATTTCTATTTATGGCGCACGACGCGGCATTTATATCAATAAATCGAATGCGATGGTCGATAAAGCCATTATTGGCACAAACTCGACCACGGCGAAACCGACAAATACGGGCGTGGAAATACGGCAATGCACTGATTTGCAAAAAGTGACGGTCATCAGTTCTACCATTACGGCCACGGATATGGGCATTTTTGCTTGGCAAAACAACCACGCTAATATATCTATTGGCGAACGCTATCCGGTTGGTACTTATGCTATATCGCCTAATAATATTCGTATCAACGCCAGTCTGACGGCAAGCCCTGTGGCGGCATCGGGTATTTATATAGCCGAAAGCGGTTTGGTGCCAAACCATTACACGATTGCAAATAATACGATTTTAATGAACTTTGGTTATGCTGGTTTGCAAGTATCAAATACACTGGGGAATGACGTAGTTATCAAAAAAAATCATATTACACTAACCCCTGTAACGGCGAATGGCTCGGCTTACGCGCCCGTTTATGGCGTGTCTGCCAATAAATGCCGCGGCATGATTTTTACCGAAAACTTTATTGCTGACCCGAATACGCAGCCTGCTAATTTGCCGACTGCCGGCTCAAAGGCGTTTAGCGGCACACAACTCAGCGGCTGCACTATTACTTGTAATACCACGCAAAACACGACCTACGGCTTGTATTTCCGCTATATTAGTGCTGATAACAGGCTGGAAACCAACGAGTTTAAAAACCATGCTTTCGGGATTGATTATTCGGCAACCGTGAGCATGGCCTTGCTTCCACAAATAGATAGAGGAAACCGTTTTACAGGCAATTATACCTTTGCCGCAGCGCGAAATCAAGGAGCAGTTTATAATCCAATAACAAATGTAGTTACGGGACCTGGTATAATTCATACTAAAATGACAGAGGGCGGCAATATTACAAGTTTCTGGGGCGGCGGCTTAGGTCGTCAAATGATTGGGCAAAACATTATAGTTGATTGGTTTTTGAATACGCCAAACACACAGCCGACTTGCAACAACCCGCAATATGCAACAGGAACAGGCAGCGATGATGCCAGTTTAACAACTGCCGAACAAATCGCGCTCGGCGTGGCTGAAACGCCCGAATACGCGCCAGAAATGGATTATGCCAGCAAACGCAGCCTTTACGAAAATCTGCTAAATGGGGCGGATAGCTTATTAAACAGCCCGATTATTCAAGATTTCGCCGACAGTCTATCCCTCACAGCGACTGCGGATTTGATAGCACTCAACCGAAGTGCTGTACTCAACTTAACGGCGGCCGAGCAGTTGAAACTACAAATTAGCGCGATGGAAATGCAACTAGAAAGCCTGAAAACAGCCTTGGAAACGAGTACCGACTCCACGCAAATTGCTACTACAACCGCCTTATTAGAGGCGACTTATGGGGGGTATAAACAGGTAATTATGGCTTTTGAAGCCGCGCAAGACCTAAAAGCCGATGGCTTGCAAACGCAAAACGCCGCCATTCAGCCTACTTTGCTACAAGATACGAACGAAAAAGTAGTAAATGATATTTATTTGCGCCGCATCGCCAAAAGTAGCACACCTTGGCTCGCAACGGATACCGATGCCGCAACGCTGCGCTACATTGGTGCGCAATGCCCTTATACTGCAGGCGCGGCGGTTTACACAGCACGCGATTTTTTAGCGGGTATCAATCCGATGATGGCTTATGATGACGATGCTATTTGCGCGGCAGAAGGGGTCGCCTTTCGGCAATATAAGCCTACTACGAGCGAGGCTATTGCTTTAAAAGCAGTTGCCTATCCGAATCCTGCAAGCACCTATATCGTGGTAGAAACAAGCGAACTTACGGCAAAAGGCGTACTCGTTTTAACGGATATATTAGGTAAAATTGTGCAGTTAAACCATTGGAACGACCAGCAAACCAAGCAATTAATCGCGGTAGAAGGCATTGCTTCGGGTGTTTACAGCCTCAAACTGCATACCGAAAACCAAGACTTTGTGCTGGGCAAAGTAGCCATCATCCGACCATAAACTTTTATTTCAAAACCGTTTACGGCTTTAACTTAGGTGCAAAGCGGTAAACGGTTTTTTAAAAATTAAACCTACTTTTTTATGAAACAAATAAAATGCATTGTTTTCCTCCATCTCCTCCTACCGTGCCTGCTGATGGCACAGCCAAATATTGATAGGAATAGAGATATGCAATGGATATTGGGCTATGAAAGTTGGGCGAATAGTACACAACCGAATTTTGGAGGGATAATCATAGACTTTAATACAGGCGTACCAAACCCTTATTTTCATTATACGAATATGAATTTTTTCCATACAAGTGCTGGTTTATGTGACACATCTGGGCAGTTATTTTGTTATACAAATGGCATTTATATGGCGAATAGAAACGATAATGTCATGTTGCATGGGGATAGTTTAGGGTATGGCGCATTCTGGCAACAAGATAGGCAATTCGGTCTTTCTGCTACTCAAGCGTTTGCTGTAGTACTGCCAGTACCGTGCCAAGAACATTGTGCTGTCGTTTTTTATAAACACTTAACAAGCGACCCTAATGGAATGATTGCACCATTAGGTGCTTCTTAC
>JBEEMU010000481.1:0-3290 GCA_041192485.1 Bacteroidota bacterium
AGCGTGTTTTCAGCACCCTAAAAGGGTTCAACCTGTAAAATTAGATTAAAAATAGACGTTGAACCCACTTCGTGGTTCTGTAAACACAACATTTGCGCGTAGGTTGCACCTACGGCTATTCATATTAAACCCCATTCAGAGTTGCGATATATACCTTTTGCAAACTTAAATGCTATAAGCCCCTTTATTTTAAAGGCTTACAGCCCATTTGGAATATCATCAAGTTAAAGCCAAACGAATCGTAGGATAAAAAACAGAAAATCGTTGGCAAAAACAGAAAGATACGTTTCAAAGCTTCACCACTTTTTCTTTCAATACCTTGCCGCCGCCGCTTGCGCGAATCGTATAATCGCCTTTTGGCAGTCCATAATCCTCGTATTTATAGGGAAAAACAGCCTGGCCTTGCACGGGGTCGCTGCTTTTATACACCTCTTTCAACACCTTTCCTTCGGGGCTAATAATTTCTATAATCAAAATACAGGGTCTTGGCACATCAACCTCTAACTTTCCGCTAAGGTCGATGAAGCCCAACTTTTCCGCTTCTTTTTCCGCTTTATAGTCTTCTTTATCGCGGCTATCGCGCTTTTTTCGGGTTTCTTTTATCTTTTTGCCCGCTTCGCTTTTCGTGTCATCTGTTCTTTCCGCATCTATTTTATTATTTCGTACCGCTTTGCGTTTATCCTCTATTTTCTTGCCTGCTTCGCCGCCCGTTCTGTCAGTATAATCGCGGTCTAACACTATTTTTTTATTTTGCTTGCCTATTTCATCAATCATTTCGGGCGTTCGCTTGATTACGGGCAATTTTGTTAAATCAATACCTTTTACCGCCGCCACATACTCGCGCAAGGCTTTTTCTTCGGCGGCATTTTCCGACATGACCCACTGCAGATTTCCGTTATCCGTCAGACACCAAACGGCTTCCTGCGCGGCAAAACTAAAATACTTGCCCTTATTTATAAGGGAAGCGAGGTCGTAAATAAGCTTCGGAGCGGCTTCTTTATTGGTAAAAATACCGCCTGCCTCTGGCGAATGGTGCGACAACTGGCTGCAAAAAGCAAATACCACTGCTTTTGCCGCTTTTTTATCAGCGGTTGCCAACAGCTCCACCGTTTCCCCAACCAAAAGGCGTTGTTCGCCTTCGTTGTTAGGCGTTAAATACTCGCCTGCCAACAGCTCAATCCTAAGCGGTTGCTTAGTTTTGTTCCAGATAGTAAGCGTCACGCAGCGTTGCGCAAAGCCGCCCGTACTAACCAATTCGGCTTTCACCAATTTGCCATTAATAGCATCGCGCAAAGCCACTTTCGTTTGCCCAAAAGCCGCAAGGCTGCCCAGAAAGGCGGTAAAAAAGATTAAATACTTCATAATTTAGCGTGTTGAATGTGAATAGCGTAGGTAAGTAGTAGTGTATAAATAATCACGGTTTTGAAACCCTGTTAAATAAGGCACTCTGAGGTAATGATAACCGTGTTTATTTTGCCGCAGGCGCTTATTCTTTTATAACGTTTTTTTGTGTAAAAAGTGTATTTTTGAATTTTTAAAAAAGTAAGAAATTAGGAAAAACAAACAGAAGTATATTTAAACGCTTTATAACCAAGGTATTAAGACTGCGGTGCTACGCAGGTTCACCCCGTTCATCTACGGCATTTAGCCAACTATTTGGTAGTTCCGAAAAAAAAAATAAAAAAAAATGATTATCGAAGCAGCGTTTTACAACCTTTCTTCGTTTATAAAGATAGATAACAAAATTTTCATTAAAAAATCATTTAAAGCCTATCGAATAGAGCATTACACTAAAATCAAATTCTGTTGTAATACCTAAATTTTATCAAGTATGGATATTGCTATCCGACATATTACTACCGCAACTGCTGCGACTATACCTGCTGAAAGCGAGGAATTGCTTTTGATTCAGGCCTGCATTCGCACCGAACGCTGGGCGCAAAAACAGCTTTATGAGCTGCACTACGGCAAACTCATGGCTGTGTGTGTGCGTTACGCTTCAAGCAAAGACGAAGCAGTGGATATCTTGCATGAAGGCTTTATGAAAATTTTTGTCAACCTGCCACGTTATCAACCCGACACCTCGCTATTGGCGTGGATGCGGCGCATTATGATAAATTCGGCTATCGATTATTATCGACGCGAACAAAAACACCGCACCGAAGACTTCGATACCTCGAATTACGACACTGAAGACCCCGAGCCAGATGCCGTAAGCACCTGCTCGGAACAAGATATATTAAATGCAATTCAGCAATTGTCGCCCTCTTACCGAACGGCGTTCAATTTATATGCTATCGAAGGGTTCTCACACCGCGAGATAGCCGATGCCTTGGGCATCGGAGAGAGTACCGCAAGGGCAAATCTTGCAAAAGCACGTCTAAAACTACAACAACTTTTAACAAAACAGTACCCGAATTTAACCGGATATGAAGGCTAATTACAATAATAACCTCGAACAAATCGACCAACTTGCCAAAACAGTTTTAACGGACTATGAAGTTCCGTTTGAAGCGATGAACTGGGCATTGATGGAAGAAGCCCTCGATAAAAAGTATGTACAACCCACTAATACAGTGTGGTTTGTGAAAGGAGTCGAGTTGCTGCTTATGGTAGCAACTATTTCTGCTATGCTCTATTTTGCCAATGACAGCAGCTTGTTATTGATGCAAATACCGCCAAACTCCACGATGCCGCAAACAGCACCTATGCAAGAGCTTTCCGTTGAACAAACAGCAGGCGGCAACGAAGCAATGGCAGTTGGCAACAGCAAAACGGTGCAAACTGATATGATGCAAACTGATATAATGGAAACTGGTATAAATGGCCACGCAAAAGCAGTTTCTAGGTCTATTGCTTCTAAAACTGCCCCTACAACTATTCTTATTCAAAAAACAGAAAATGCAATAAAAACAAATACTTCAACCCACTCAAAAACGACTGAACGATTGATAGAAACAACTCCAATTCATGCGGTTTCGTTCGAAAGACCACAAGCCGTTCAAACGAAACAGGCTGAAAATCAGCAGACCGACGGCCAACAACTTGACGGCCAGCAACTTGACGGCCAACGCCTTACCATAGAAGCCGCGCCAACTATTATCCGAGATGCTGCTGGCAACATTATTCAACAATTCAAAAGAAAAACAACGCCAGAAACAAGACCAGAAGCAAGGCCAACACAAACCCGTGTAATAGAAACATTGGACGTTTTGCCTAATTTGCAGCCTTCGCTTTTGCAAAATAAATTAGACATACCCGCTGTTTTTCAGCAACGCATTTTTGCTTCG
>JBEEMU010000482.1:0-5060 GCA_041192485.1 Bacteroidota bacterium
GTAGGTTTGGCAATGTGTCTTTTCGGTACTACACCACTCATTACCTGTAAAACACATCGTGACGGTATATTGGTTTTCATTTTTAACTAAGTTTGTAGCATAGTTGACATTTCCCAAAAACCAATTCTTGTGTTTTTTATAAAAAAACTCTTTTTCTTGCACATAAATTTGTAAATTGCCCTTCTTTTTATCAAATTTATCTAATGTATCTAACACGTTATCATTTTCATCAACTACTAAAATGTAAATTTTCTGTTCTACACTACCCGCATAATGTCCCATTAAAGGGATATTGTAAATGGCATCTTGGGCTGGGACATAAGGCTCTTTTTGTTTGATTTTTTTGCCCCTTGTATCTACCCAAATAGACGTGTTGCCTTGTTGTAAATTAAATATATTGGCTTCTCGATAAATAAAATCATACTGAATGGGAATTATAGCTTTCCCTTGAAAATCTATAACACCGTATTTTTTATTTTTGCCTACAATGGCTGTTTTATTTATAAAAAGCCCCGTTGAGTCGTATATAGGCTTGATAACTACACGTTTCTTTGTATTCGTGTATCCCCAGCGTTTACCATCGTATGAAAAAGGTGTTTTAAACGATATTTGTGCAAACGCCGCATTTGCGCCAAGCAAAAAGAGAAAAAAGAGGTGTTTCATAAGCAAAAAAATAAACCGCCCTAACAGCGCGTCTGTTAGGGCGGTTCGTTTTGTATAAAAACATCGCACCTTGCATGACGCGCTACGCCGTGCAACCAATTATGCGAATAATAATAAGCGCCTGCGGCAAAGTAAACGCTACGACAGAGTTGTGCTGATTGACCATTTTTTTATTTTTATACGGCAAAGTTACGGCTTTTTTACAAAAGTGCAATACTTTTTCTTATTTTTTCTCTTTTTTTTAAAAAAAGAGTTGAAAAACTCGAAGAATAAGCAATTTTCGGCTCGCTTTTCGGGTATATTTATTTTTTTTACAGGTTTCAGCTTCTTCTTTTCTAAATAAAAAATACGCTGTACATTTCCGAAGAAACATACAGCGTAAGTGCCTGTTGCAAAATAAACACAGTTATCCTTACATCGGAACGTCCTATTTAACAGGGTTTAATGTAGCGGTTATTTATACACTACTACTTATTGTATTGTATTTTATTTATTTTTATAAAAAAAACAAATTAAAACGCCAAATCCGCGGCATCTGCATCGTCGGGATGCGAGCTTTGCATAGCAGGAGCTGCGGCTTCGAAGGCTTTAGCTTCAGGTTCAGGAGTTTTCACCGCCATTTCCTGTACTTCCGCTTTTGCTTCTTCTATTGCAGGAGCTTTAGCTTCGGGTTCAGGAGTTTTTACCGCCATTTCTTGCACTTCGGCTACTGCAGGTGCAGTAGGTGCAGCTGCTGTAGTAGCGGCGGCTTCGTTGCGGTTATTATTAGATTCTTCGTTGCGTTCGCGTGGTGGACGGCTTTTTTGCGCATCTAATTCGCTGCGAGTGCCGTTCATTTCCGCCAACTTTTCTTCTTTAGAAGAAACGCGGGTTTTAATCATATTCATTTTAGCTTCGATGATTTGCATTTCGAGCTGTCCAACCGTGTTTGATGCGATTTTTTTTACTTGCATTTCAAGCTCTTCGCGGTCGCGTTTGATAGACTCTTGCATTTTATCGATGGCCGAAACTAAGCCTTCGTAGCGGCGCGAGATGCGCTCGCCTACGGTTCCGCCTGCAAAAGAGCTGTTGTAGCTGCTGCCAAAACGCTTTTCTTTTACGGCTTTGAACGCGCCGTCGATTCTGTCCCAGATTTGGTAACGCATATCGCGCGAAACAGAAACGCCTTTGAAGTCTGTTTGTAGTTTTTTTAGCTCTTCAAAAATGTCAGACGTGTTGATTTGCTCGCGAATGCGCGTTTCAATTTCGGCCAACATGGTTGAATATTTCTCAAAATTTTGAGTTGCCGATTGACGGAACTCGTCGTCAACGAGTGAACGCAAGTTTTTGAGTTGCGTAAATAGGTCGTTGATAGAGTTGCGAAGCATATCAGCTTGCTCGCGCATGAGATTGCGGCTGGCAACTTGCTCGCGAACTTTGTCCCAAAAGGTTTTGAGTTCGTCCCAAATCCCTTGGTCGTAGTTTTCCAATTTGCTGATACGGTCGTGCATAGCATCTAACTCGCTTTGATACAGCATATTGAGTTTGTGCGAAAGCACTAAAAAGTGCCACTCGGTTTGTGCGCGTTGCACGAGGTCTAATTTGTCGACTTTGATGTCGTCTGGTAGGAGCGTGTCGGCTGCTGCAAGGTCGCGCTCAAGGTGTGTGAAGCCTTCGGGAAAGTCCACCTCAGAGCCGTCGCGCCATTCATGCAACATTGTACGGCTAAATTCGTCGGTTACCATAGATACCGGGAACGTCCATACGTCCACTTTGTTGTCTTCTGGTCGGAGTTGCAACGCTACAAGCACTTTTGTGTCGTTGGCATCATTTCCCCATAATACTAATTTCGATTTCATACTGAAATTGGTGTGTAATTAAAACAATTAAAAACGTTTGTGTGAGTAATACTATGTAATAAGTGTCTGTGACAAAATAAAAAACCTCTATATAGTTGCCGCAAAATACGATATTTCACAGCGTTTCAAAATAGTGGTATTCATCTGGCTACTACTTAATTTTTGTACGTTAATTCTATGAAATGAGCTGTATTTACAACTCAAGCCCTCTATTTCAAGCTAAATTGTGTGTCTTGCACTAAATCCGCTGCAAAAGTCGGAATAAGTTGCGACATATTTGCACTTTTTTCATTATTTTTTTATAAAATATTATATTTTACTTTTTTACGATATTCTATATAAGCCAAAAAACCTTCTGCAAGACCTCCAATTCGGAGTTTGCAGAAAGTTTTTTTTAGCCTATTTTTGTGTTAGGAACGTGTAAATGATAACTTGGGCAGGTTTTGCGAAGGATTTTGGCACTTAGGAACGTGTGAAAGGCAACTTGGACAGGTTTAATACTATGGTGCTACTGCACCTTACAGAATGTGCCATTATTTTTTTGCTACAAATACTATATGGTGCTACTGCACCTCAAACCTGTCCAAGTTAAGATTTACTCGTTCCTAAGCCAACGCCCAAAAATAGAATGCCCAAAAACTACTGTTTTGCTGGCGCAAGTGTTGCCAAATTTTTAACGACAGGTATGATGTTTATTGCTTTTAATTTAGCTCGTAAGGGTTCTACTTGGGATTCTTTATCAAAGTCGCCGACCAAAATTTTATAAACAGGTTCTGGTTTTCCTGCGATAGTAGCTACCGAAACCAAGATAGGCTCGTCGGGAAAGGCGAGTTGTAATTTGCTAACTTCTTTCAAAACGAAGGCTAACTGCGAAAAAGTGTTTGTTTGCAGGCTGTAGCCCTTGGCTTCGTGCTTTTTCACATTAAACTCGTACAAACCTTCGCCGAACGTAGTTGGTAGCTTCGGCTCGTTATTTGGCACTACTTTTTTGGTAGGTTCGAGTGCCGTTGTATTTGTACTTGTTGTTGTATTCGTTGTTGTATTCGTTGTTGGAGCTTGTTTTGCAATATAAGTAGGTGCGGTGTTGTTTTGCTCCTTTGTATTAACGGGAATAAGAGTAGGTTGCGACGGCACCGCTTTGCGAATGGGCGGCGTTGGTACCTTTGGTTTTGGCGGTTCGTTTACGCGCTGCGGATTATTGGTTGCAATAACTTTTGGTGCTTCATCGTCGGCGGCTTCCGCGGCCTCTACCTGCCCATGATTTTTAGGCGTGTCATATTTTTTCAACTCTTGCATAAAGCGAGCTGCGCCCATCGATTCTTCGTATTGCGCTAATTTTTCGCCATTCGCATTGAAAACAAGAAAGGTTGGAAGTGCTTTTACATTAAAGAGCTGTTTTAGGCTATAGCCTTCAAAATCTTCAACATCTACTTTATAAGCAATATAACTCTCGTCGACATAAGCGGCTAACCGCTCGTCGTTGAAGGTTGTTTCGTCCATTAGTTCGCAGGGTGCGCACCAAGAGGCGTAAAAATCGATAAAAATAAGTTTATTTTCGGCTTTTGCCCGCTTTTTTATCGCGGAAAATGTTGTTCCCGTGACAAATCGCACTTTTGGCGTTTGGTCGGCCAAGACTTCCGTAGCCGTTGCGCCATACAAGGCGGCTATTGTGATAATTGTAAAAATACTCTTCATTGCGTGGTTGGGACTTTTAAAACGTGATTCTTTTTACATTAAAAATAGACAATTTCTATACCAATTATTTATTTTTAATATGTTATTGCTTGAAGAGATGCCTGCTTGAAGGGAGAAACGAGCAAGGTTTTGGTTCTTTTTTCTTCCGAAAATTATCGCCGTTTTAGTGACCGTTTAGTGATTTTCTTAGTAATATTTTGGTAAAATACTGCGTAAAATCCTAAAAAAAATTGACCTAAACAATTGTTTTTAGTTATTTTAAATAGTAATAATTATTTTACTATGTTTTAAACGTGTAAATCATGCAAAATGTTTTTTTGCAATTTATCAATTTCGCAAAATACGTTGAATTTTAGCGTTTTTGCAATATTTATATTACATTTTAAAAAAATTGCATTTGTTTGAAGAAACACCACGACACATCTTATTCCCTTTTGGTGGATTATAATTATGTGGTTCAAAAATAGTTGCTTATATGTTTTAATCTCAAATTAAGTAGTATCGAATCACCCATTTTGCATCGCCAGCTTTCTGCCTGCAAAGGTACGATATTTGCGCTCTTTTTTAATAGAATAAAAATTGTTAGTCTAATATTTCAAGGGATAGCAGGTAGCCGCAGCGCGGCGTGGTCTTTGTAGTTCATATCGGTGGCAACCTAATAAAGGTGCATCGCACCGTAGTATCCAAACAATGCATTTATAGACTGCGGTGCGATGCACCTTGACGCGCTACTACAAATGTTACGGTGCGATGCACCTTGACGCGCTTTCCTACAAATATTACGGTGCGATGCACCTTGACGCGCTTTCCTACAAATGTTACGGTGCGATGCACCTTGACGCGCTTTCCTACAAATGTTACGGT
>JBEEMU010000483.1:0-3769 GCA_041192485.1 Bacteroidota bacterium
CGAGCTTTCGTATAAATGCTTCAATAAGCTGACCGAATGTTGGAGCAATTCGGTTGGCGTTTCAAAAATAGCCCGACACAAATTATACACCGTATTCTGTTCCAAATCGGTACGGTGCATAAATTGCTGGGTATCGTCCCATTTGAACGGTTCTACAAAAAAGGTGTGCAGCGGCTCGCTAATATCGTGTAAATCGAGCGGGAAAAGAGTGCGCGAAGCCGTGTAACCCTCTTCATTGTGTTTGGTGCCGACAGCGTGAACGGCAAGCGCATCTAAGCGACTTTCTGCAAAATTGACCAAAATATTCTTAATTTATAGGTATTATAAAAGATTTTTTTAACATGAACTACTATCGTATTGCGGTGCAAATGTACGGCATTTTTTGGTTTATTTTATAAAACAAATGGATTGAATACTATAAAAATAGGCTTATGCAACCTAATGTGCTTCAACTTACAATCGGCTTAACCTTTCAACCTATCAACCAAAAGGGAATAGATGAAAAATAGAGGGCATTACAAAATTATTTAAAAATTTATTAAAAATATACTAATTATTAAAATATAAAAAGCAAGTTTTAATTTTGCTACAATTTTTGAATAATTCATCAATCGCCTTTTTTCCGTTTTTCTGCGCCATTTTATTTTACACGTTAAAACGAATAAAATATTGCATTCGTTTTATATGAAAAAATACTTGTCTGCCTATTGCGTATATTGCGAATATGCCCTACATTTGTAGCGAAAATTCGCTGGAATGGATTTTTAAAACTAAAAAGCCTTTGTTTTGTCTAAAAAAATGACTATGACTAAAAAAGAAATTATTGCGGCTACAAGCACCGCTTACGACGGCGTTCTTAAAACCTTAAACAGTGTCGACGAATCCGTTTTTTTGCGGCCACAAGGCCAGAAATGGAGTATTGCAGAAAACGTTATTCACTTAGAAATGAGTGTAAAACCTTTGAATTTGGCGTATTTACTGCCAAAATTTGTGTTAAACTGGCGTTTTGGCAAGCCGAACCGCCCCTCGCGAACCTACGACGAGTTAGTAGCGCGTTACCGAGAGCGTGTCAGCGGCGTTGTCTTGGCTGGCACACCGTTTCAGCCGCTTTTGCCACAAGGCGCAACCAAGCAAAAAATCATACAATCGTTTGAAAAACAGCACCTTATTTACTTTAAAAGAATGGATAGCTGGGGCGAAGAGGATTTAGATGCTATCGTTTTGCCGCACCCTGCGCTCGGAAAAATCACGCTTCGCGAAATGGGCTTTTTTACCACTTTGCACCTTGGCTTGCACCACGATATTATAAAAAGGTATTTGTAAATAACTAATAACTAATTAATAATTTTTTTATGAACGTTTTGGAAAAAACAGAAAAAGTATTGCGCGGCGGCGAGTTTTTGGTATCCGATAGCAGACCCCGCGATGTCTTCATTCCCGAAGAGTTAGATGAAGAGCAGTTGATGGTTCGCGAGATGGTTCGCGAGTTTGTGGATAGCGAAATCCGCCCATTTACATCGGATATTGAGAAACAAAAAGACGGAATTGGCAAGCATTTGGTCGAGCGAATGGGCGAATTAGGCTTGCTAAATGCGCATATTCCCGAAATTTATGGCGGAACAGCGATGGATTTCAATTCAAACACGGTGCTTGCCGAAGAAATTGGTTCGGCTGGCAGCCCGTCGGTATCGTTTGCGGCGCATACGGGTATCGGAATGTTGCCGATTTTGTATTTTGGCACCGAAGAGCAAAAGCAAAAATACCTGCCGGGCTTAGGCGCAGGCACGCTCAAGGCTTCGTATTGCTTGACCGAGCCAGGTAGCGGTTCCGACGCACTTGCTGCGCGTACTCGCGCCGACCTCTCGTCCGACGGGCAGCATTACGTTCTTAATGGGCAAAAAATGTGGATTACAAACGCGGGCTTTGCCGATGTTTTCATTGTTTTTGCTAAAATTGATGGCGATAAATTCACGGGTTTCATCGTCGATAGAGCAAGCGAGGGGCTGACGCTTGGCGCAGAAGAAGACAAAATGGGGATTAAGGGTTCTTCTACGCGGCAGGTGTTTTTTGAAAATGTGAAGGTGCCTGTTGGCAATGTGTTGGGTGCTATCGGCAAAGGGCATTTAATTGCGTTTAATGTCTTGAATGTGGGGCGTTTCAAACTCGGTGCGCTGGCTCTTGGCGGCTGTAAAGCAAGTGTCACAAAAGCGGTAAAATACGCCAACGAACGCCAACAATTTAAGGTGTCGATTGGTACATTTGGGGCTATTCAATACAAATTAGCGGAGCAAGCCTTGCGCGTATTTGTCTTAGAATCAACTACTTACCGTATTTCACAAATGATGCGCAAGCGCGGACAAGAAGGCTTAGAAAACGGCTCGGATTACGGACAAGCTCTTTTAGAAGCCGCCGATGAATATGCCCCAGAATGTGCGCTTCTGAAAGTCTATGGCTCCGAAGTATTAGATTATGTGGTAGATGAAACGCTGCAAATTCACGGTGGAAATGGCTTTTCGGAAGAATTTTCGGCAGCGCGAGATTATCGCGATTCGCGCATCAACCGCATTTTTGAAGGAACAAACGAAATAAATCGACTGCTTTTGGTGGACATGGTGTTGAAACGCGCAATGACAGGCAAAATCGACTTGGTCGGCCCTGCTTGGGCGGTGCAAAAAGAGTTGGCTTCGCCGCCGTCGTTTGGCAGCATCAATAGCAGCGAACCGTTTGCGCTTGAGGTGAAAGCACTGGGCGACTTCAAAAAAGTAATGCTCATGGTAGCGGGCGGTGCTGTAAAGTGGCAAATGGACGGCAAACTCAACTTGAAGGAAGAGCAAGAAATTTTAATGAATATCGCCGATATTGCTATCGATGTTTTTAATTGTGAATCGCTTTTATTGCGCGTTCAAAAATTAGCAAGTTTCCCGAGTCAGCCACATTCGGCCGAACTCTATCAAGCTCTTTTGAATGTTCAGTTTCACGACGCGCAAGACCGCATTGCAAAATTTGCGACCGATGCTTTAGCTTCTTTTGCCGACGGCGACGGTTTGCGTATGATGATGATGGGCATCAAGCGTTTTACAAAATACCCGCCGCAAAACGTCCGAACGGCTCGCCGCACAATTGCTACAACGATTTTGCAAGCAAATGAATATAATTTGTAATGGTGGAATGAACCATCAAGTGCAATTTTGGATAATTCGTGAAAAACCTCATTTGGGGTTTTTCACTTTAACCATTTTTTCCTAATCGCTGATGACCAAAAAGTTTGTAAAAGGCGGTTGCATGGCATTTTTCAGCTCGTCAAACCACGCTTCGCCGTATTGAATATAATAAGGGATAAAACTATCGTAGCGTTCTTGGAGTGTTTTATTCGGAAAAAGTTTGTCATAGATGCCTTTAATTTGCAGTAATGCTGTTTCGTGATTTCGTTTTTCTGCTCGCATCATTTTCTGCTCTAATTGTTCTAAGCTGTTTATCATTTTTTGCTGCTCCCCTAAAACCGATTTTTCTAAGGAGCTGTCCGTTTGTGCCACTTTTAGTAGGATTCGCTCAAAAAACGCCTTCAATTCGCCTTTTTCTTGCGCTAAATTCAGTTCGTTTTCCGTGTTTCTTGCGATATAGGTTTTAATCATCAGTTCGCTATCTATCCAAATATCGTCGGGTGTCATGCCTACTTTTTCCATTTTTCGCTGCGTCGCGCTATTGACTAATAGGAAGGATTGACGGCGGATAAGCGTAGGAAACGGCAGGCTAAAATAATCGAAAACGC
>JBEEMU010000484.1:0-2808 GCA_041192485.1 Bacteroidota bacterium
CGGTGGTTCGGTTATCCATTTTTTATTTTAAAAATAGTGATATTAATTTCTATTTCGGGCACCCATGAATCGGAAAATTAAGTATAAAAGCTGGGCTACTGAAGAAAGTGCGGCAACAACATAGGTCATTGCAGCCCACCATAAAGCGTCTTTCGCGCCTTTGTACTCTTCGGGTTGCAAGGTGCGGCTTTCATCGAGCCACGCTAATGCGCGGTTAGAAGCATCGAATTCGACGGGCAATGTGACGACCGAAAAGAGCGTTGTCACGCCAAAAACCAAAATTGCGATAAGCAAAAGCGAGGGAAATTGGTTTGCCAACATAAATGCTCCGAGTAGAATGTATTGCTGAAAACTGGCAGCCACATTGACAACGGGTACGATTGCCGACCGAAATGTTAGGGCGGCGTAAGCCTGTGCGTGTTGCACCGCATGGCCACACTCATGCGCTGCAACTGCCGCAGACATGATGCTTTGACCTTGATAAATTGCCGAACTTAAATTGACGGTTTTGTCGCCCGGATTATAGTGGTCGCTCAAAAAGCCGTCGGCTTGCACGATTTGCACATCGAAAATATTGTAATAACGCAACATTCGCTCGGCTACTTCTTTGCCTGTCCAGCCTTTGCTTATCGGCATTTTGGCGTATTGCTCAAACTTGCTGCGCAATCTGCTTTGTACCAACATACCAACTCCGCCAAGAGCCAGACCGATAAACATATAAATTTGGTAATCGAAATTATAAAACATATTTTATTTTTTTGAATTAGGGGTTATTTGTTTCCTAAGTTCTAAGGGATAAACAGAAAAACAGTAAGCAGAGCCAGCTTTGACTCTACTTACCGAACTTATTTTCCTGAGCCTACTTTTCGAGCTTAATTGCAACCGCCGCCCAAAATAGCTTTCGCATTTTCGTCTTCGGGCGTTGTTGCCAAAATTTTATTGGCATATTCCGTTGCTTTCGCAACATCTTTTGCTTTACAAGCCACAACAGCCAAATAGCCGTATGCTGTTTTTAATACTTCCGCATTTTTAGCGGTAGCGGCTGCGTCTTTTGTTGCAATTTCTACCACTTTTTCGTAATAGCCTTTTGCGGCAACTTTTGCGGCAGGATTTTCAGCGGCCGCATCTAAGCGAGTTGCTGCATCAGCCGCCCATTGATAGCCCGTTATAGAAGTCGGTGCTTTTGTGATGACTTTTTTAAATGCCGCTTCTGCGTTTGCAAAGTCGTTGCCAACATAATAATAGTAGCCTACGTTGAAAATGTCTTGCATACCCGAATTTGCTTTACGCGCCACCACGATAGTTGCATATTTTGCTGCTTGCGCAAATTTATTAACGGCGGTACACGCTTTTATCGCAATTTCTGCGGTCGCATAGCTCGTGGTATCGAGCGCCAAGCCTTTGTCGAAGGCCAATAAAGCAAGCGAATCTTTTTTCAATTTCATCAAACCATTGCCATAAAACTCATAGTCGGCAGCTTTCAAATCTTCTTTTTTGGCCGAATTGATGAATTTTTCCATTGCCGCAACACTTTTTATCGAATCGCCAAGAGCCAAATATGCATAGCCGAGTGCGCGGTAAACATCATTTTTACCCGGGTTTGCTTTTAAAATGGCATCGCCACTCGTCAAAACGTCTTTGTATTCTTTGCAGTAAAAACACAAATTGAGGTAGTGTATTTGCATATCCACGGTTGCGCCCACCATGTCCATATATTTTTTATAATTTTCCTTCGATTTTGCATACTCGCGGCTATCGTAGTAATAATCCGATAATTCACGGTAGATGGACGGTATTTTATCGTTGGCTGTTCTTGCTTTTTCCAAGGCAATTAAACGGTCTTTTTGTAAACGCGCACGGTCTTGGATTTTTGCTACTTTGAGGAAGGCAACGGCGTTCGTTTTGTCGTAAAAATTTGCGCGTTCGTAGTTTGTCACTGCGTCGCCGCCATTGTTTTGTGCCAAATAGCGGTCGCCGATACTCATATACAAGCGGCTGTTTTTACCGTCTTTTTCGGTCGCCTCGTTATACCATTCGTCGGCTTTTGCCCAGTTTTTCATGGCAACATACGACTCGGCGATTAAACGATAGGTGTCCGTGCTTTTTTTACCTGCGCGAAGGGCTTTATCAAAGGCTCCTTCGGCTGTTTTAGTGTCATTCGCGGCTAAGGCGTTGCGCCCAGCGGCAATTTGCGACAAGGCAGCTTTCGGGTTTGCGGCAATAGCGGCTGCATAGTTGGTTTTAGCGGCAGCGGCATCTTTCAACAAGGCGTTCACGTTGCCTAGATGGAAAAAACCGTCTGCATCGGCAGGGCTTGCTTTCGTGTATGCCGTAAATACGTCGCGGGCTTTTTGAAGTTCGTCGCTGTCCATGAGTTTTAGTCCGTCGTTAATGCTTTGCGCAAATGCGGTGGCCGCAAGAAGGACAAAAATGGTGCTGCTCAAAAATTTTTTCATTGATGATGGTGATTTAAAAAATTATAAATTGTGAATTATCGGAACGTAAGATGTGTTTATATATTGTTAAGACTGCGAAAGGTGTTCCAAGTTTATAAAAAATGGCAGAGAATGATTGAATGGTATTCCTTCGTTATTAAAAGGTGTTTTTCAGAAATGCTTTTATTTTTAAAGATGTCAATGGTAGGAATATTGGCGTATTGGCAATCAAAACTTGACAAAATTTTCTGGGGAAAGCGTCAGTAATAAGTAGAGCCAATTTCGCTTGTCTTTTGCCTAAAAACTGCGTTAAATTTTTCGTACAACGCGCTGCGTTGAACTCAAAATTTGCCTTGTTTTTAGCCAAAATCCT
>JBEEMU010000485.1:0-4368 GCA_041192485.1 Bacteroidota bacterium
GACTGTACAACTGTTTGTAAACTGTTTTCCATACACTTTATCTTATCATCAGTCGTGTTTTGTGTCATACATTCTGCGTAATTTGGCATCTTTTTTTCGCTATTTATACCATAATAATCAAGCATTGTGGTAATACAAATGTTTCATGGTCTGCCGCCAATTACGTTTTTCGTCCAAAGGTTACCAATGCTATATTCTACGAGCCAATCTTTCAAGGTTTCGCTGTTTTGCCGTTGAAAAACGGACTGATTTTCTATTCTATCCGAAGTAATAATGTCTTCGGGTTCAAAATTATCCACTAAATTGACGGATTGTGTGGCGATAATAATTTGGCTTTGCGCTGATGCTTTTTTTAATAAACTCGCTAATTTGTGAATGGCAAAGGGGTGCAAACCCAATTCGGGTTCGTCTATAATAATCGTTCTTGGTACATCGGCTTGTAATAACAACGTTGCTAAAGCCATAAACCGAAGTGTGCCGTCTGACAAATGCGCTGCATTGAAATACTTATCAGAACCTTTTTCACGCCACTCCAAACGTATATAATCCTCGTTTAGACGGTCAGGGCGCAAGTTAAAGGCTTCAAAGTAGGGCGCAATAGCGCGTATCGCCATTTCTATTTTTTTGAAATTTTGCGGGTGCTTTTCTTGTAAAAAATACAAATATGCTGCCAAATTGCCGCCGTCTTCCTGCAAAAATTCGTTATCGTTGATATTGCATTTTTGTTTGATACGCGCTGTTTTACTCGTATCATGAAAATGAAATATTTTGAACGATTGCATATAATCTCTTACATAAGACGCTATACCACTATGTTGTTGTTTTAACGAACTTTCTGTATTATCCCAGCCGAATTGTTCTGTAAGCCAAGTGGAATAACCCGTTCCCTGAAACTCTACTGCTTCGTTTCCAAAATAAAAACTACCCTCAATATTGGGTTTTAAATTAAAATGATACGCATTTGTTCCGTTAAATTCTATTTTCCCATACAAACGATTCGATTTTTTTAAGCCAAAATGTAAGATATTATCCGCCCCTGCTTCTTCTGCGATATAGTTTTGTAAATTTCTATCATAAATTTGTTTTAATAATTTAAAATAACCAATAAAATTACTTTTTCCTACGCCATTTGCCCCAATCAAAACATTGATTGAGCCAAGCGATAAATCCAAATCGGAAATAGATTTGAAATTTTGTATTTTTATACGAGTTATCATAAATGAAATTTTATATTTTTTTGTGCAAATTATAAACTCAACAAGTTTTTCATTTTTTATAAAAATCAAGAATCATTTGCAGCACACCCAAAATTTTCGGCACCTCGTTGAGGTAGTAAGTTTCGGAGTCGATGAATACCGTGTGGTCGTCCAATTTCATGAATTTCCAGACCTCACCAAAGGTCACGCAGCCAAAAATCGGTGTTGCGGGAGCCTTGTGTTTCTGATTATAAATGCTTGCGCCCACCATTTGCGCTACACATTGCGGAATACCTTGCTCTATACTTTGTGCGCGTTTTGCTTCTATAATCGTAAAAATCGGGGTGCTTATCGCAATACTCATTGATTTTTTGCTTATAATATAGTCACATTCGCCGTTTAAGCCACGTTTTTTGTCGGCATCAAGGTTTTCACCCGAATAAACAGTACAAAAATCCTTGTTGTTTTCAATCAAATCCGTCAAAATAGGAAACACCAACATCTCCGAACGCGCCTTTTCTGACGTTTTCGGATAGTTTTTTGTTCGCTCTAAGGCAGCAATAAGCCAGTCGCTTGCCGCAATCGGTTTTGCATCAGCAAACATATTATCGGCTTGTCGCAACTCCAATTGCAGTTTTTCTTGCAAATCGGTGTAGGTAAATTTTCGGTAAGACATTTTTCTACATTTTATAATTAGTTGGTTAGAAAACCACGTTAAGTACCCCTTTCATACAACACATACAACTCCTTCAACCCACTATCGTTGCCCAAAACACCCGATCTGCCTGCGGAAAATGCTTGCGGAATGTCTTTATTTTTCGCAAAATACGCATAAAATGCCGCACTAAACGTTGCGCCTAGTTCATCGGGCAGGTCGGCGGTTGTGCCGATAGCGGTAACGCCGGCGGCGGCAACTTGTTTGGCTAAATCCGCCGAGCGGCAACCATTTAAAACCACTAACTCGATGCGTTTATTCGCTGCCAAAAGTGCTTTTATCGCCCCGATTTCTATTGGTTTTGCGGCATTGTTTTCATCTTCAAATACAAGCGTTTCCTCGCTGCTGTGTCCGCAAAAATGTAGCACCGCGCAGGGGTATTCGCTTAATGTGTGGAGCAACTTATCCCAGTTGCTATCTTTTTGCTCTTTATACACAAACGCGGGTCTGCCCTTAAAAGCCATTTCTATCGCATTAAGTTCTCGGTTTAACCGCAGCCGCGCCGTATCATCGGGGTTTGCCGCCGCAAAGATAGCGTAGTTTTGCGTATTCGGCAACGGTTTTTTTATTTCCACTGCCTTCGAAAGGCTCATATCGCTATTGCGCAAATACTGCCCTACGGTGTTTTCGTTGCCGATGATATTGATAATATTGATAACGACTTCGCGGCTTATTTTACCATTCTTCATTAACTCCACTATTTCATTCATACTTTTTATATTATCAAAACCTTGATACACTTCGCCAATCAATTCAAAAATATCAATATCGTTGCCATTTCTACATGGAATATCTTTTTTTGTTTTTCAATTCTTTTTTGAATATCGGCAATTTTATGAAAATGCCCTACTTTTTCGGCTTGACAGTCTGCACAAATACACGGCACTAATTCATCGTACACCAAATTTTTAAACCAATGATTTTGCACCGCCAGCAATTCTTTTTTGAGTATTGCCAAATAATCTTTTTGAGCGGCAGGCGAGCCGATAACGCTTAGGCGAATATATTTATTGGCATCGTTTTCCAATTTGTACTCCTCTACTTTTGCCAAAACAGCCTTTGTTTCTAATACAATACCCATTTTGCTCACCAATTCGGCTTTTATATCATCGCTTAGGCGCACAATCAAGCGGGTAAGCATACCAGGCGGCATCATTTCGTATTTGAAAAGCAAGACTAATGCCCTATTTTGCTCAAATTCGTGGTCGGGCAAATCTTCGGGCATACAAAGCGGCACCAAGTACGTTTCGCTGCCTTTTAGTTTAAAACAAATATCAAATTGATTTTTGAGCAAAAGCGGTAATAATTTCTGACATTCACTCTCTTTATACACTTTCTTGCGAGTGCCGACAGGCTGCTGCCAAAAATCAAACAAAACCTGCCGTGTAAATCGCCCTTTGCTATGCGTTTCATCAAAATCTTGATGCGTAATAACGGCATAAATCGCTTCTATTATCCAATGCGGATTCAGCACGATAAGGTCTAAAAGGTTATCGTCATTATCGTAATGCACTATATCGCCGACCAAACCCAAATAAGACAGCACTTTTCGCTGTTCTGCTGCATCGTGCATACCTACACTTGCGCAAGCCATTTCATAATCGCTATACGTTATATAATCTATTTTTTCATTTCGCTTTTTTATCAATGCCTTGCGGACTCCTTCGCAATTGCCAGGCAAAGCCATACTAATATGCGGCAGCGTAGAAAGGCTTTTTTGTATAGCCGCCCGCAGCGATTGCATACGCTCCGTATCTTTTGAAAAATCAAGTTGATGCGTTTCAAATTCAAAACCCAAATCCTTGTATTTTTTAGGTTTAAAATTCGTAACACCCGAAGACCGTTTTATTTCATTCAGTACCACTATCAGTTTGTAGGCCTTGCCGCCTAATAGTTTTATCATGCTAAACCATTTATCTAAAGCCGTATTGTCGGCGCGGTCATCGGAAAGCAACACATAAAGCGTATCCGCACTCATAAAGTATTGATGCAGAGGATATTGCCTATCTTGCCCACCAAAATCCCAAATATTCGCTATAAACGGCTTACTCACATCTTCGGTATAAGGAAACTGCCAGTTCGGGCATACTTCCACACCTATTGTTTCCACATCATTTTTTTGTACTTTATAGCCAGGCTCCAATAAGTTTTTGCGCAGCGTCGTTTTGCCTGCGCGCGGCTCGCCTACTATCAGCATTTTTGATTCATAGACATAAAACGTTCCTTTTTCTGCAATATCCTTGAAATATTGTATAACGGCTGCGCTGCCTTGTGCTATAATGTCTAAGGGACAGTCTTGTATGGGGTTCTTGTGTAGTTCAATTTTTTTATTTTCTGAATGATAGTTGTAATCTGTATAAATATTAAATCCATTTTCTAAAAAAGGGACTAAGGGTTGTATTTTTGTAATTTGATTATTGGCTAAACTTAATTCTTTCAAAGGCAAACCGTCTACGT
>JBEEMU010000486.1:0-3081 GCA_041192485.1 Bacteroidota bacterium
CACTATTGCCAATCAACCGCGCCTCCCAGTTGCTCGCCATATCGGCATCGAATTCGTGGTCGCCTTGATGTGCATGATGTTTTATATGGTAATTGCGAAAGCCGATAGAGGTTGGCAATAAATTAGGTAAATCGGCTAAAATACCGAAAATGCGGTTTAGCGATTTATTTTTAAAAATAAGATTGTGCGTGGCTTCGTGTATCAACACAAAAATAGCGTGATTGGCGAACGCACCGATGCACCAAGCGGCGGCCAAAGCAAGATACCAAGGTGTGCCGTATTGCGAAAGCAAAACAGCCATACTGGTTTGAAAGCCAAAAACGAAAACGATGATGGCAGCCGTCCAAGGATTGCGGCGCATGAGCGTTCCTATTTCGGGGTGTTTAGCTAAAATTTCGCGGGTACGACTCGGATGCGGCTGGTCATACGTTGTTTTTAAAAAATCTGTCTGCATTTTATTAATAATGATGGTATAATAAATAGGAAGTAGGAAACACGCTATTTTTTTGACTGAATAAACTCTTCCCAAACCTTAAATTTGTCTGATTTCATAACACGCGGAAACTTCGCCTGCCCATCTAAACGGGCATATTTTGCTTGAAATTCGTAGAAATAAGCTAACGGAATGGTTTCTAATTTCAAACCCAAGAAAGCACTTCGCTCGGTTCGATAATCGTCGTTGATGGCTTTGAGATAATTGTCTAAACGCGCTTGAAACAAGACGCGGTCGATGGCTGGCTCGCAGCCCACATACCAGCGATGCTCGAAATGGCCGGGCGTTGTGGGCAGAGCGGCTACGGTAAACTCGCGGACGCTTACGCCAAAGTCGTCGGCGGTGAGTTGTATGGCTCTGTTCATATTGTCGACGCTCAAATGCTCGCCCGTAATGCTCAAAAAGTGTTTGGTTCTGCCGGTGATGTGTATTTCGCCGAGCTGTGTGTTGGTAAAGCGGACGGTATCGCCGATGAGGTATCGCCACGCGCCTGCGCAAGTGGTGAGTAGAATGGCATAATCGATGCCTGTTTTCACCTCGCCTACGGTATAAATTTCGTGTCCAGGTTTTAAATTGCCTTCAAAATCGAAGTTTTTTTCATTAAACGGCACAAATTCAAAGTAAATACCGTTATTCACGATGAGTGCCATGGCGTGGTCTTCGGCGTTTGGTCGGTTTTGGAAAGCGATAAATCCTTCTGATGCCAAATAAGTATCGATGAACGTGACTGGTTTTTTAAACAGCCTATCCATACTTTTTTTGTAAGGTCCGAGTGCCACGCCGCCCGATACATACACCTCAAAATTCGGCCAAATATCGTGAATGGTGTCTATTTTATGGAGGTCAATCACGCGCTCCATCATCAATTGGAGCCACGAGGGAATGCCTGTCATAAAGCCGATGTCCCAATTGTGGGCGTTTTTGGCGATGGCATCCATGCGCGTATTCCAGTCGCTTATTTTGGCTATTTCAACGCCTGGGGCGTAGTACTGGCGCAACCAGTATGGCAACCTATTGGCATTGATGCCGCTTAAATCGCCGCTATAAAAACCGTTTTCAAAATGCAAATCGGCGGAGCCGCCCACCATCATCATGCCTTTTTCAAAGACGGTTGGCGGCAGGTTGTAGCGGCATAATGAAAAGAACATTTTGCGGCCTGCGAAGTGCATAGCGCGTGTCATGGCGGTCGTAATGGGAATGTATTTACTGGGTGCGCCCGAGGTTCCGCTGCTTAGTGCGAAATGATCGACCACGCCCGTCCAGCATACATTTGGCTCTTGCGCAACGGTTCGATGCCACCATTTTTCATACATGGCATTATAGTCGTGGCAAGGTATTTCCTGCTGAAAAGCGGCTTCTACATCTCGATATTGCCCTATCTTCTTGAAATTATAATGTTTTCCGAATGAGGTTTGCTGCGCCGCTCTTAGAAGGCGGCGGAGGGTTTTGCGTTGCGAATCGCGTATATCATTATTTCTAAAACTGTCCAATCGGGTTCCGAATCGCATACCCCGTTGGATGAGTGCGCCTATTATTGCCATCTATCTTGACTCTGCGAATAGGTGAGTATTGATTTTAACCTTGTTGAAAAACTTTTGCCATCATTGCGCCGATTTGCGCAGGAGAATCTACGACGTGGATACCACATTCGCGCATAACGCGCATTTTAGCGGCAGCGGTATCGTCTTCGCCGCCCACAATTGCGCCTGCGTGTCCCATTGTGCGGCCAGCGGGTGCGGTTTGCCCTGCAATGAAGCCGACAACGGGTTTTTTATTGCCGTTTGCTTTAATCCAGTGGGCTGCATCGTGTTCGTATTGCCCGCCGATTTCGCCTATCATGACGATAGCATCGGTTTCGGGGTCGTTCATAAAAAGCTCGACGGCTTCTTTGGTTGTTGTGCCGATAATAGGGTCGCCGCCGATGCCGATAGCCGTACTGATGCCTAAGCCTGCTTTCACTATTTGGTCAGCCGCTTCGTAAGTAAGCGTTCCCGATTTGGAAACGATGCCAATTCGTCCTTTTTTAAAGACAAAACCGGGCATAATACCTACTTTTGCTTCGTCGGGCGTGATAACACCTGGGCAGTTTGGCCCGATTAAAATGCAGTCTTTTTTAGAAAGATAGGCTTTTGCTTTTACCATGTCTTGCACGGGAATGCCTTCGGTAATACAAATAATGACTTTAATGCCTGCTTCGGCGGCTTCCATGATAGCGTCGGCACCGAATGGCGGCGGAACGAAGATGATAGACGTGTCGGCCCCTGCTTGTTTGACCGCATCGGCAACTGTATTGAAAACAGGAAGATTGAGGTGCGATTGGCCGCCCTTGCCCGGCGTTACGCCGCCTACGACGGGCGAGCCGTAAGCAATCATTTGCTCTGCGTGAAACGTACCTTCTTTGCCTGTGAAGCCTTGTACGATGATTTTTGAGTTTTTATTAACTAAAACCGACATTTTTTACCTTTTTATAGACTATTTAAAAATTTAATGTGATATATTCAATGGAAATTGTGATTCCGTTTTTATTCCATTTTGGTTGATACGTTGAAAAGTTAAGCCGATTGTAAATAGTTAGTTATCTGTTTTAA
>JBEEMU010000487.1:0-5293 GCA_041192485.1 Bacteroidota bacterium
TGGTGAACTTGCAATTTGCCGACATCAATTTTCAAGAAAAACGGATACACATTAAAGGGGCTAAAGGTAAAAAAGATAGGGTAGTTATGTTGTCAAATGTAGCCGAAACGAGCCTATTAGCTTATAAAGAACTGTACAGACCGAACACTTGGTTGTTCGAAAGCCCCGATGGCGGCGCGTATTCGGTGCGTAGTGTGCAAGCAATTTTTGCAAAAGCGGTAGCTGCTTCGGGCATCAATCGCCACGCCACGGTGCATACACTACGGCATAGTTTCGCCACGCACTTGTTGGAAAATGGTACGAGTTTGCGTATTATCCAAGAATTTCTTGGGCATAGCAGCATCAGGACGACCGAAATTTACACGCATATTGTAGATAAATACCGCAGAGCGATAAAAAGCCCGTTAGATGATTTGTCATTCGAGTAAGAAAGGGGGTAGTTGATTTTTTGTCATTGTTTAGGTGGTTTGTGGTCTGAAACGCGGAGCTGTTTTTTAAACGCAGCCCTTCGTAGAGCTACCGCAGCCTTTCGTAGAGCAGGGGCTAAAAGAAGGCGCAAGAGGTGCTTAAACGAAGTTTAAAACCGCAGACCTAAGCAATTACGCTTTTTTTATTATTACTAAAAATAATCGGAGAGAATAAACATTTGCGCCGTACCTTTGTCCTATGAAAGAGGAATCATTTATCATGCAATCGAAACCTCCTATTTCTAAATCAACTATTTTCCTGGGTAAAAATTATTTTTTTAACAAAAATCGCTAAATAAACCTATGCGTATTTTAACAACTATCTGTCTTGCACTCGGCTTCGCGAGTGCGGCAATGGCGCAAACAATCACTATTGCCGCTGCACGCGCTTTAGGCCCAAGCGCAACTCCTGTCACTATTGAAGGAGTAATCACGAACGGCACAGAGCTTGGCCCTGTTCGCTACATTCAAGACGCTACGGGCGCAATGGCTATTTACAATTCAAATGCCGCCTTTCAAACAGCCGCTGTAGTGGGTTCTACCATGAACCTTACGGGCGTTTTGGTCAATTACAAAGGCATTTGCGAAATGACTCCGGTAAGTGCTTACACGGTTGTTAGCCCTGGTCAAGCAATGCCAACACCTATGCCTGGCGTAGCTGCCGACATAAATGAAGCAAACGAAGGCAAATTGGTTTCCGTGGCAGGTTGCACCTTCACACAAACGGGCAATTTCGTTTACACCGCAGCAGGCTATACCGTCACAGACGGTGCAGGCGCATCGTTTAAAGTGTTTTTACGCAACGGACACCCCCTTATTGGCACGCCGATTCCGAACCTTGCGGTGAATATTACAGGCGTTTCGTCGCAGTTTGACAATGCTGCTTTGGCAACCGACAACTTTAATACCGTGACGACGGGCTATCAGTTATTGCCGCGCACACCCGCCGATTTTGTGGGCTTCTTCATCACATCGGCCGTAACCGTGACAAATTTAACGCAAAATACGTTTGATTTGAACTGGACAACCAATTTGGCGAGTACAACAGGCGCGAAATACGGTTTTACACCTGCCTTAGAAATGGGTTTCACTTCGGCCGCAGGCACCAGCACGGCACACGCATTGCCGTTCACGGGTTTGCAGCCTGCGCAAGTAGTTTATGTGCGCCTGTTCTCGGCACGACCAGGCACAACGGATACGGCTTGGATTGCGCCAAGCTCGTATATCACGCAATCGGCAAGTTCGGGTACGATGCAAATATTTGTCAATCACCCGTTTGATGCCACTATAGCAAACCCACCAGGCAATACGCCAACGCTTTTAACAGGCGCAGCTATTGAAAATAAAATCATCGGACTTATCAATGCCGCACGAACGACTATCGATTGTGCCGTTTATAATACCAACCGTCAGCCGATTATTACGGCATTAGAAGCGGCAAAAGCGCGTGGCATACAGGTGCGCTATGTCTATCATATCGGCACAGCAAATACGCCGCTTGGTACCACAAGTATTGCAAAACTGGGCGTTAATCCAAGTAAATTGATGCACAATAAATTTATGGTTGTAGATGCAGGTTCTGTCGATAGTTCTTATGTTTGGACGGGTAGCTTAAACTGGACAGACAATCAAATGCTCGACGATTATAATAACATGGTGTTGATACAAGACCAATCGCTGGCGCGTGCCTACACCGTTGAGTTTCAAGAAATGTGGGGCAGCTCGGGGGCTACACCGAACGCTGCAACTTCTCTCGCGGGTGCGGCAAAAGCCGACAATACGCCGCACTTTTTCAAAATAGGCGGCAAAAATGTGCAACTTTACTTCTCGCCCTCTGACGCAACCGATGCGCGTATCGGCGATGTCATCGCTTCGGCTAACAGCACCTTGGAGTTTGCTTTATTGACTTTTACAAGTAATAATTTGGGAACGCAGGTACGCAATGCAAAATTTGCGAATGTTGTCATTCGCGGTTTGGTGGACAACCCGAATGACCAAAACTCGCAATTTACCATGTTGCAAGGTGTCGGCGTGAACGTCGTTGATGCGGTTTGCCCAGGTATTTATCACCATAAATTCTGTATTGTTGATGCCGCAAACACGGCTTCTGACCCAACGGTTGTAACAGGTTCGCATAACTGGTCGTCATCGGCAAATTCGGGTAACGACGAAAATACCTTGATTATTCACGATGCCGCTATCGCGAATCAATATCTTCAAATTTTCAATAACGATTGGAACGTTCTTACCGCAACCCTCGAACAGGTAGCGAATATCAATGGCTTAATGGCTACTATTTTGCCAAATCCTGTTAGTGCAAAAGCGACTATTCGCTTGGCAGACGGCAAGGCAAATGATAAAGTAATCGTTGGTATTTACAATAATTTAGGCCAACAGCTTTTGGTGCAAACGGCTGACTATCAAGCAGGTGCAACACAAGACCTAAGTTTTGACGTAAGCGCATTGCCAAACGGCAGCTATCATGTTGTTTTATTAAGCAATGGCTCGTTGCTTTCGCGCACGATGCAAGTTGTCCGATAAATAAGTAGTAGCAGGTGCTTATTCAATAAAAAAAGCCATCAAATACAGCTGTATTTGGTGGCTTTTTTATGTTTACACTTCTGTCGCTATCGAATGGGAATAAGTAAGTTTCGAAGGCGAGAATCATATTAGTTTAAATTGATTTTCCCTAAGCCGATATATTGATTATTTTCATCAAAAATCTTTACTAAATACATTCCTTTAGCTTGATTTTTAATCGTTAAAGTCGCTATTTTTTCTATTGTTTTCATACTAAACACTTCTTCGCCTAAAACATTGTATAATACTATTTTTGTGGCGAAAGACCTCTCAAAAGACTTTAAATTACTTAAATCTATTTTACATTCGCCGCTCGTTGGGTTCGGATAAATGGCAATTGCTGTTGCATTTTCATGCAAATTTTCGGTAGTTGTCAGTGAAAAATTTATCGAATTAGACGCATTTGAAACGCAGCCATTCGCATCGGTTTGCAGGACGTAGTAAGTGCCGTTTGCAGTCGGTGTGTAGCTTGTAGCTGTGGCTCCTGCGATTATTCCCGTAAGGCTATTATACCATTGATTACCCGTTGCTGCGCTCGATGTGAGTATGCCGCTTGCTTCGGTAATCGTAGGTGTATTTGCGTTCTGGTTGATGGTTACAAGGAGCGGCACACGCGGACTTACACACGGCTTTGTAATTTCCCAATCGTAGAAATAATAATACGATACGGTGTTATTCGCGCTATTTCCGGTGATAGACACGATATTATTGATGGTGTATGGGAAGGCTGCGCCTGCATTATTTCGGTATAAACCGTTGGCTCCGGCCACACCAAGTTGCATATTTGTGCCAACAGGAATATTGAAATTGAGTATGACACGGCTGGAACCCGCAGGAATATTAACGGTTTTTGTTTGTAAAACAGTATTCGCACTATTGCGTAACTCGATGGTGCGGCTGCCTGCTGTGTTTGCATTTACTAAAACAGAAAGCAATTTGAAGGAATTTGTGGCCGTAAAACGCAGGTAATTATAGTTTGCGCCCGTATAAAAATTGCCTGTACCGATGGTGTTATTCGCTGCGCCAAGGTGTTGCACCGTTCCAGTTATCTCATTTTCAAGGTAATACGTTGTAGAACTCGTCAGAGTGGGCGTTGTATAATTGGCAGCAGTTGCCAAGGGGTTGCCTCCTGTTGCGGCACTATACCAATTAACAGTTCCCGAAGCGGTAGCACTCAAATTTAAGGTAGCAGGCGCACACGCGGTAACGGTTTGTGCGGTCGGTGCTTCGGGAATGGTGACCGTGATGTAATTTGTTTGCGTCAAAGAATCGCGCCCCGCACAATTTTCAGCAATCAACTTCACGGTGTAAGTGCCGCTTGCGGTGTAAGAGTGTGCCGGATTTTGTTGCGTAGAACTATTGCCATCGCCAAACGACCAATGCCAAGCGGTTGCGCTGCCGGTAAGGTCAGTAAATTGCGCATTTCCGCCGCAAATATTGGTAGAAGCGGTGGTGAAATTAACTTGCGGCGCAGCAGGACTCAAGGTCACGTTTTGAATAACCGTAGCCCCATCTACCGCCGTGATGCCCGAAATTGTTTGCGAAACATACCCTGGTGCCGAGTAAGTAAGGTTATAGGTGCCTTGATAAATTGGGCGGTGATAGTTGCCCACAGCGCGGGCGGAATAAACCTCCGAACTGTCCACATCATGCCCAGCAATATAAACTTTCGCTCGAATAGGTTGATTGGTGCAAGCATCTTTTATAATGCCGCGAACGCCATGCAACGCCTCTTCCATATAAGTTAGCCACGAGCGATAGTTTGCGTCCCAGTTTGTGAGTAGGTTGGCAGGTTGTAAAATCTTAGTCATGGAGAGTTCAACGGTAAACTCGCGGCAATGTTTAAAATAATTCATGTAGTCTTGACGACCGCCATTGACTTCATACCATAAAAAGCCGTCGGTATAGCCCGATGCTTGTACGTTCGTGAAATAGTTGGCAGGGCCATGAGCTTGTGCGGTGTCGGCATACTTTTTCGACTCTCTAATCCACCAATTTGTATCTGCATGAGCGCGTACATAAGTGTCCCAAGGGTAGTTTACAACCTCCGAACCGCCATGAAAGTTGGCTGACATGACAAAATTCATCGTATCGGCAAAGTTCATGAAGGCAATTGTTTCAAGTTGATACGCATTACCGTCTGGGTGCGGCCCATTTTCAGGGTCTGGATAATTTCTATTTAAATCTATATTGTTTACATTCGCCCGAGTAGCTCCGTTTACGGTTGTATTGCCGCCTGCGTAGGT
>JBEEMU010000488.1:0-2820 GCA_041192485.1 Bacteroidota bacterium
TTGAATGGGTTTGAAAACCTCTTGAATGAATTTTAGTCCGCCGCCGCGGCCGCTACTGATTTCCAATAATTTCGCTTTTTCAATCACGCCTTTTGGCAAGCTACTCAATAGCTCAACATAGAGTTGGAGTTGATACTTTTCAGGGTAGGTAGCAGTTTCGCCCATGGCAGGCGAAAACCCATAGTTATTTGTCGTAAATTCATACGTTAATTTGCGCCCTACAACATTGTAAAGCAGTTCGTAAAGGCGCGTTCCGATGCCCGTGCGTTTTAGCAAAAAAAGAATATTCGACTCGTTAAGGTAACTTTGCCTTGCGGCAGATGCAGGTTTCGACATATTTTTAAAATTGTGAATATAGGTGGTTTAAGAAGGTTAAAATGATAGTTTGCCGCATCGCTTAAAAATAAAAACGCGCTTTGCGACCGCAATATTACAACATTTTTTGCCGTTTGTCACAATATTTATTATTTTTGTCTAAAAAATAGTTACTTTATGGCTAATAATACGAAAAAGAGTGTAACTTTGCCAGAGTTTTTGGCGTTTCAAATTTGTATAGTGCTATTTTTGGCTATTATTTATAGCAAAATTTTCAGCTCTTTGAAACACAGATTTGAGTGATGTGTCACCACCATTTCCTATATTTTTTTTATCATTTTTTTACCAATTTATTAAATGAAAGCAAAATACTTTTCGCTTGTATTGGCTGCATTTTTAATTAATGCCGCTACAAGCTTTGCGCAACAGGGCGATTTGCCTATTCCGCAATCCGATGTTTTTAAACGCTATGAACGCAAATCTTCGCTCGAAGAAATTTCGCAGGCACAGGGTAAAATAGCCAAAGAAGCAGCTTGGCTACAATTCAAACAGTCGATAGGCTCGGTTTGGAATGTCGAATTTGACAATCTGAGCAAAATGCCCATACGAATGTATGGCACTGCCACGTTGCCAACTTTTAATGGTAGCAACCATGAAAGCGTGAGCCGTTTATTTTTAACGACGCACCTAAGTGGCTTTGTGCCAAACAGTAGCGACTTCCGTTTTTTAAGCGTTACCAAACTTAAAAAATATGACGTTATTAGTTTTCAACAATATTATAATAATGTAGAAGTGCTTTTTAGCACCTACAGTTTGCGCATTACACCCGACGGCAAAGTGCCAATGGCTAATTTGCGGTATTATCCTATTGAAAATACGTTTAGCACTAATCCGACCATTTCCGATGCTAACTTGCAAATATTTGCCCAACAAGGCATTGCAGGCACTATTACGAATGTGGAAATGGAAGGCTTGAAAATTTTACCCGTTGCGCTCACCGACAAGTATGAGCCGCATCTAATTCAAGAAATTCATGTGGTTGGAAAAGGCGTTGATGGAATGCCTTTCGATTATGTGAATTTTGTAGATGCGCAATCGGGCAAAATTTGGAGCCGCCAAAATAAAGTATGCACGATGCACATTCCTGACGGAGGCAGCAAACATGCGACACCTGCTAAAGCGGGAATAAACGACCAAGTAACGGGAGCTGCAGAAGCTCCACAAGGCACAATGGTTATTAAAGGAGATGTTGCATTTAATCCGTTGCAGCCTGCGATTTCCAAAAATTTACCGTTTTTGGGCTTGACCCTTAGCGGAACAACGATGGTTTATGCCGATATTAACGGTAATTTCAACCTAAATATCGCATCGCCCGTAACAACTACCGTTAAATTGCAAGGTTTGAATGCAAAAGTGACGAAAGTAACGTTAAGCACACCTTCGCAAGCAACAGGCGTTGTCATCAATCCGACCGATACGCAGCTTGACTTGACCTCCAAATTCACGAATACCGAATTGGCAGGCTATTACCACACCACGGTCATGCGCGAACATTTCCGCACTAAAACCAATAACAACCCTGCATTAGGAAATGCGGTGATGACTGTTACGGTTGATGAAACAACGGGAACTTGCAACGCTAACTATAATGGCGGTCTCAACTTTTTTGCCGCAGGCGGCGGCTGCCCCGCTACCTCCTTGTTTGACGATGTGGTGTATCACGAGTTTGGGCATCATATCAACGCCATGTTTGCAGGGCCGATTGTATCGGGCAGCGCACACGCGGGCGTACAAGATGGCGCAATAGGCGAAGGCTACGCCGATGTGTGGGCAATGACAAAAACGGACAACCCCGTTTTAGGTTTAGGTTTTCAAACGGCGGCTAACACATTTGTTCGCCGCTACGACCAAGACCCGAAGGTTTACCCGCTTAATGTGGTCGGCGAAGTGCATGGCGACGGCGAAATGATTGCAGGCGCGTGGTGGGACGTTCGCGTAAACCTAAACAACTTGCAAGGAATGACCGATTTATTTATAGAATCGAACGGCGGCTATCACGAAGGAACCGATTTAGGCGATACCTTCCGTGGTATTTTATTGGAAACATTGCTCGCTGACGATACCGATGCCAATATTCAAAACGGTACGCCAAATTTGCAAGCCATCATAACGGCCTTCGCACGACATGGCATCACGCTCATTACAGGTTCGGCATTATTCCACGACCCGCCAACCGTACAACCTACCCCCTACGTTGATTTTCCGTTAGACGCAGATTTTTTAATTGTTGATAACGCTTATTTGCCTTATTTCGGCCAATTGCGCACAACCTATAAAATAGACAATGCGGCTTGGCAAACGGTTCCGATGGCTGATGTGAGCGGCGGCTCGCAAATTAGTTTCCAAACAATGGTGCCAGGTGTGCCTCCTGGTTCTATCATTAGCTACTATATAGAAGCAACCGACACCTACGGAACGCTTTTCACCGCAACGCCTTACGAGGTA
>JBEEMU010000489.1:0-4007 GCA_041192485.1 Bacteroidota bacterium
AAGGTAATGCTCTAAACCAACTGAGCTAAGTCCCGAATTTGTAATGATACTGCTATTAAAAAAAGTAAAGTTTAGAAATCTCTCTATTCAGAACTGGCGGCGTTCCAAACTTCAAAACTTCTAAACTCCACAAGTAGGGATGACAGGATTCGAACCTGCGACCCTTTGGTCCCAAACCAAATGCGCTACCGGACTGCGCTACATCCCTATCGGTAATTTTTTTGTACTCCGCACCAAACGAAATGCGGAGGAAGCGGGATTCGAACCCGCGGTACAGTTTCCCGTACGTCAGTTTAGCAAACTGGTGGTTTCAGCCACTCACCCATCCCTCCGACGCTGTACTTTGTCCTTAGCGAGTGCAAAGATACGGCAAGTTATTTCTAATTTCCAAATTTTTGCCACTTTTTTTTAAAACTTTTTTTACTTTTTTAAAAAACGAGTAAAAACAGCGCATTTTGGGCTATTTAATGGCTTGTTTTCTACTTATTTTCTGGTTTTCTACAAAAATCGGCGTACCTTTGTTTCTTGAAAAATAAAAAGTCAGAATATCATGTTACTTCCCTATTACCAATTAAACAGCTTAGAAGCAGGCTGCGACGAAGCAGGGCGCGGCTGTTTGGCGGGTCCAGTTGTTGCGGCAGCGGTTATTTTGCCCAACGGGTTTGAAAACGAGCTTTTAAACGACAGCAAAAAACTAAGCGAAAAACAGCGCGATGCGTTGCGTCCTATCATCGAAGCCGAAGCTTTAGTCTGGGCGGTCGGGTTTGTTTCGCCCCAAGAAATAGACCGTATTAATATTTTACAAGCCTCGTTTTTGGCGATGCACCGCGCCTTAGACCAGCTTAAAATGCGCCCCGAATTGCTGCTTATCGACGGCAACAGGTTTAAGCCTTACGGCAAAACGCCGCATCATTGCATCATTAAAGGCGACGGGAAATACTTAGCGATAGCGGCGGCTTCTATTTTAGCAAAAACGCATCGCGACGAATATATGTTGCAATTGCACCCAGACTTTCCCCAATACAACTGGGCTTCCAATAAAGGCTATCCCGCACCCGCACATCGCCTTGCTATCGCCCAACACGGCACGACACCTCACCATCGTTTGACATTTCGCTTGCTACCCGAACCAACGCTTTTTTAAGAAACGCTTTTTAAGAAACGCTTTTTTAAGAAACGCTTTTTAAGAAACGCTTTTTAAGAAAAAAGCAAAATTTGAAAACACACACCGTTTGTTGCTCTTTTTATTCGAGTTGATGCAGTTGCCGCCCGACCTAAATTTAAGATTCATTTGCACGAAAGTGCGCCGCAGTCGCACCAAATTGAACTTGCACAATATACCGAACTGAAAGAACGCTATATATCAACGAACTATTGACGCTATTAGAGGTCAAAAGCAACGTTTTGCTTGCCGATGCTGCATGAAACTAAGGAACATGTAAAAAACCACAATACATTAAACACAAAAGAATCGCCTCTACGCATCATAAAAAGCAGACACTTTCCGACTGTTTTCCAAAAAAGTAACTATTGCATGGAGCAATAGTTACTTTTTTCTATTTATTTTCCTTACTTTTGCGGATTGTTTTCTGCAAATAGGCTGCAAATAGGCGATTTTGAGAAATAAGCACCTGCGGCAAATAGTAGATTAGACAAAACCAAAATAAACACGTTTCAGTATCTTAGAACGCCCTATTTAACGGGGCTTCAAAACCGTAAATAGTTATACATTTAGTTATACATTATTACTTATTCTATTTCCATAAAAAAAGAATTAAAAAATGCGTCAATTCCTGTTTCTCCTGCTTTTTTGCAGCCTTTCGGCAAGCCTTCTTGCCCAGCCTACTTTCCCTCAAAACGGTATTTATGACAACCGAGAAGGCTATTTTGCGCTCACGAACGCGACTATTTATACCAATCACAACAAAAAGATAGAAAACGCAACGCTTGTTATTCATAAAGGCATCGTGGAAGCGGTTGGCGAAAAGCTGGCCGCACCAAAAGGGGCGGCCGTGATTGACTGCAAAGGGAAAACGCTGTACCCGTCGTTTATCGACTTGATGAGCAGCTACGGAATGGCCGAACCTAAGGGCGAAGGCACGGCTCCGTCGCAACGGCCACAAATGCTGACAAATAAAAAAGGCGCGTACCAATGGAATGAAGCCCTCAAAACCGAATTTCGCGCAAGCGATGCCTTTCAAACAAACCAAAAAGACGCAAAAGAACTGCGTGAATTGGGCTTCGGCGCAGTTTTGACGCATCGTGCCGACGGGCTTTCGCGCGGAAGCGCAAGCTTGGTAACGCTTGCCGACGAACGCGAAAACCTCGAACTCCTGAACGCGAAAGCCGCACATATTTTGTCGTTTAGCAAAGGTACTTCCACGCAGGATTATCCGGGTTCGCTTATGGGGTGCTTGGCTTTATTTCGCCAAACATATTTAGATGCTGAATGGTATAAAAACGGCGGCTCGACACAGGAGCGCAACTTGGGCTTAGAGGCGTGGAATGAGGCGAGTGCCTTGCCCCAAATTTTCATCGTAAGCAACTGGGCAGACGAGTTGCGCGTGGCCAAGGTTGCCAAAGAATTTAATACGCAATACATCGTAAAAGGCGTGGGCGACGAATATCGCCGCTTAGACGAGATAAAAGCGTCGGGCAATGCAGCCGTTATTTTGCCGCTCAATTTCCCCACAGCTTTCGATGTGGAAGACCCTTACGACGCAGCCCAAGCCCAAATTGCCGACCTAAAACACTGGGAATTGGCACCCACAAACCCTGCGCGTTTGGCGAAAGCCGAAATTCCGTTTGCTATCACCTTGGCAAATTTGAAGGATAAAAAGGACTTTTGGAAAAATTTGCGCAAAGCCATCAAAGCAGGCTTGTCGAAAGAAGACGCGCTAAAAGCACTTACTTTAACGCCTGCGCAACTTATTCGCAGCGAAAAAAGCATCGGAACGCTCGAAGTAGGCAAAATTGCCAATATTTTAATTACAAACGGCGATATCTTTGATGAAAAAACCATGATTTTACAAAATTGGGTGCATGGAAAACCGTTTTTTATTCAAAAAAGTATTCAAACCGACCTTCGCGGCACTTACGACCTCACGGTAGATACCAAAAAATATAATTTAGAGGTGACGGGTACGCAAGAAAAACCTGAAATGAAGGTTATTTTAAATGATAGCGTGAAATTGAATGTCGTTTTTAAATTAAACGAGAATGCGGTCAATTTGAATTTTGTGACAAACACCAAAGAAAATAAAACGATTGCCCTTTCCGGAAATATAGAACAAGAAGGCGCAACGTGGCGCGGAAATGGCACGAATGAAGTGGGCGACTGGATAAAGTTTGCCGCAGCCAAAACTGCTCCGATGAAGGAAAGCGACTTGAAAAAAGAGAAGGATAAAGAAAAAACAGACTCGTTGAAAGCAGAAATTGGCGATGTGTTGTTTCCATTTGTGGGTTTTGGCAGTACAAAATTGCCAACAGCACAAACTTTTTTAATAAAAAATGCGACCGTTTGGACGAATGAAAAAGACGGCATTTTGAAAAATACCGATGTTTTGATAGAAAACGGCAAAATTGCGGCAATAGGAAAAACGCTCAATTTGCCGCAAGGCGCAGTAGAAATAGACGGCACTGGAAAACATTTGACCGCAGGAATCATCGACGAACACTCGCATATTGCCATTGAACGCGGCGTGAACGAAGGCTCGCAGGAAAGCACCGCCGAAGTGCGCATCGGCGATGTGGTAAATTCGGAGGACATCAATATTTACCGACAGCTGGCGGGCGGCGTGACGTGCAGCCAGTTGCTACACGGTTCGGCAAACCCGATTGGCGGGCAGTCGGCTCTCATCAAATTGCGCTGGGGCTTCGCGCCTGAAAAAATGAAAGTAGAGGGCGCAGACGGCTTTATAAAATTCGCCCTCGGCGAAAACGTCAAACACTCTAATTGGGGCGATGCCGCCGTCATTCGCTACCCGCAAACCCGCATGGGCGTTGAG
>JBEEMU010000490.1:0-4551 GCA_041192485.1 Bacteroidota bacterium
AACATGGCCCGACATTAACGAAGATATGACCGTTCCTGACTACATCGTTCGAGGAAATATCGTCATCGAAGACGATGTAATGCTTACCGTCATGCCAGGAGTAGTTGTCCAATTTGAAAGCGCGGGCGACGGAATTACCGTTGCTAACGGCGCACTACGAGCCGTCGGCCGTGGCGACAAGCCCATTATTTTCAAAGGCTTGCGCGAAAACAAAGGCTCTTGGCTTGGCTTACAGTTCTTTAGCAACGATGCTCGGAACGAGTTAGCTTATTGCAAAGTGATGCACGCGGGCAGCACTAACGGCAGCCAAACAGCAATCAATGTAAAAGGCAATTTGGGCATTTATCCTGCACAATTGAAAATATCGAATACCGAAGTATCGCAAAGCGGCGGCTACGGTATTATTATAGATAAAGTGTCGCATTTCGGCAGCTTTAGAACTAATAGTTTCCACGAGTGTGACCGTGCAGGAGCCCGTATCACAAATCCGCAAATAGGCTCACTTGACGCAAGCTCAAACTTCTTCGGCAATGTCTTGAATTATGTCGAAATATTAGGCGAAGGCGTTGTTAATTACAACGTAACATTGCCGCGTTTAGCGGTTCCTTACTTGGTAGAAAACGGTGATATTCGCATCATGAACGGCTCCCTGCAAGTAGCTCCTGGAGCCGAAATACGCTTCAAACCATCTACCTCAATCATCGTTGATGAAACGGGTGTAGGCTCGCTTGTCGCAATCGGCACTGCTGCTCAACCCATTGTATTTAAAGGCACACAGAACATTCGTGCAGCCTGGAAAGGTGTCGCTATTTTCAATGCAAGCACCGCCAATGTATTGCGTTATTGCACCGTAGATGGCGGCGGACAGCTACCTCAAGGCGTTTTAAGCGCAGGACGCGCCAATATTGTTGTCGGGAATTCAGCCCTTAATTATCCGTATGCGAATATCGAAAACTGTATTATTAAAAATAGTGCAGGCTACGGTATCTATCACGGGGGCAATCCCTCTATCAATGTGAACCCTGGGCAAATCAACGGCACGGCTGCCACGGCAAATCAATTTATCAATAATGCCGCAGCAAATATTGGCAACTAATTCCTAAGAGTATCTATTTGTCTAAGCGAAATTACTCTTCTTCTTGGAAATGGTTTCCTAAGCCCTAAAAAGCCGCTCTATTTTAAAAATAGAGCGGCTTTTTATGTATAAACATAATTTTTTAGTACCTTTGCGGGAATAAACAATTTCATTACTTCAGCGTAAAATTAACTTTCCTTGAAAAAAGCAACAATTATCGGCGCGGGCTTGGTAGGCTCGTTATGGAGTATTTTTTTAGCAAAACGCGGCTACAATGTTTCGATGTACGAACGGCGAAGCGATATGCGCAAGGCAGGTTATATCGGCGGCCGCTCTATCAATTTGGCCTTGAGTCTTCGCGGCTTTCGCGGCTTAGAACGCGCAGGCATTGCCGACGAAATAAAAGCCGTTGCACTACCTATGTATGGGCGCATGATACACGATTTGGCAGGCAATTTGGCGTTTCAACCCTACGGCAAAGAAGGCGAAGCCATTTATTCCGTATCGCGCGGCGGGCTGAATATCGCGCTCATCAATTTAGCCGAAAAATTGCCAAATATCAATATCAATTTTGATTGCAGTTGCGAAGATGTGAATTTGCAAACTGCCGAGCTTTCTTTTTTACAAACTGCTGAAAACAAGGCGTTTAATTTGCAAAGCGATTTGGTTTTTGCTACCGATGGTGCATTCTCGGCAGTAAGAACAGCCCTGCAAAAACGCCCACGCTTCAACTTTTCGCAGCAATACGAAAACTATGGCTACAAGGAATTAGTCATTCCTGCGGGTGAAAATAACACGTTTTTATTAGACAAACACGCCCTGCACATTTGGCCACGCGGCCACTTTATGCTAATGGCAATGGCCAACCTCGACGGCTCGTTTACATGCACACTTTATTTGCCTTACGAAGGCGAACATTCCTTTGAAAACCTAAAAACCGACGAGCAAATAACCGCCTTTTTTGCCACTTACTTTGCCGATGCACAAGCGATGATGCCAACCTTGCTCGCCGATTTTCATGAAAACCCGATTGGCGTTTTGACAACCATGAAATGCCGTCCTTGGTCGTTTCAACATAAAATTATGCTGCTCGGCGATGCCGCACACGCTATCGTGCCATTTTACGGGCAGGGCATGAACGCAGGTTTTGAAGATTGCGTCTTATTAGACGATATGATGACTGATTTTAACGAAAACTGGGACGCAATTATGACCGAATACGACCGAACTCGCCCCGACGATACCGATAGTATTGCCGAGCTTGCTTTGCGCAATTTTGTAGAAATGCGCGATAAAGTGGGCGACCCACGCTTTTTGTTGCGCCAAAAAATAGCGGCTTGGCTCTACCAACAGTTTCCTGCCGATTTTACGCCGCTTTACTCGCTCGTCACGTTTTCGCACACGCCATATAGCGTCGCTTTGCGCGAAGGAAAAGCGCAGGACGTACTTTTTGAGCAAATTTTGAACCTGCCTAATATTGAAAACGATTGGCAAAATGAAACGGTTATTAGTGTGTTTAAAACGTGGCAAAGCAATAAGGGCTAACCGCAGTCTAACGACTTTCGGTAGCCGTTGTTTACAACCGCAGTCTAACGACTTTCGGTAGTCGTTGTTTACAACCGCAGTCTAACGACTTTCGGTAGCCGTTGCAAAAAAATAATCTATTTTTACTAAATTTTGAATATGAAAAATCCCCTTTTTATAGGTGCTTTTATAGTACTAACACTTGCGGCTTGCCAGCCCACAAAACGCAGTATGCAGCAAACGGCTGCCGATTTTTTAACGGCTTTGGATAAAAAAGAATACTCGAAGGCGAAAAAATTAGGCACAGAAAACACGCGGTCAATACTCCAATTATTGCAAGAATTGGAGCGTTTGACACCGCTAAAACCAAACGCAGAAAATCATTCGACTATTGATACCAAAAAAATCGACTGCAAGAAAACGGGCGATAAAGCGATTTGTGACTATTGTTGCAACCAAGCGGGTGCGCCCGACAAGTTAGAATTAGTCAATATAGACGGGAAATGGTTGGTTGATATGAAAAAAGATATGGGCAGCAACGGTTTGCCGCCGCCGCCGCCGAATGAAGACTCGCCCTATACGCCGCAAGAAGCCGACCCCGACGAGGTAGCGAAGATAGACGCTGCACGTAGAGGCGACGCGCCCGAAAACCTGCCTTCTATTGAGAAAACGGCAGAAGGTTTTTTACAAGCCTTAGACGACCGTAGCTATGCCGACGCGGTAGAGTACAGCGGCGATTCGCTGAATAAAGTGCTTTCGAATATTTCTACTGCCGAATTTGCGTTATTGTCGGAAGACGATAAAAATAAAGATGCACCGCCGCCTTCGCAAAATACGAATTATGCCGTAGGTTGCAAAGAAGACACGGCTTCGGGCAATATGATATGCGTTTGCACGAATTTCAAAACAAAAGCGAAAACCACGCTGACGATTGCACATGATGACGAAACTTCGCCTTGGAAGGTGATACGAATAGCTGGGCGCAACGATATTGCCACGATAGACCAAACAAAAAAAGAATCGGTTGCCGCAAATTTTGCCGTTTCGCTCCTCAATCGCGATTTTGCGAAAGCGACAACATTAGCAACGCCTATTTCGGCGAAAGCCATCGACTTTGTGGCACGACATTCAGCTCGCGCCAAAATGGACACCTGGGACGTGGGCTATTACGACAATTTATTGAAAATCAAGTGCCAGCTTTCGGCAAACGGCGCAACCGCAACTTGCCCTTACTGCTGCAACGGCGAAGGCAATGACGACGTGTTGGAACTCGTAAAAATTGGCGATAAGTGGTTCGTAAATTTTGAAATAAAGTAAAAAGGAAGCAAAAAAGTAGGCAATAGCCGCTATAAACTATGATAATACAACTTAATTTTCACGTTCTTATGCAGAAAATTTTACTTGTTTTTCTGGGCGGCGGCGCAGGCAGTTTAGCGCGTTACGGCGTGGCTGAAGCCTTGAGCGAATCGTCAAAAAACTTTCCTTATGCCACGCTTTGCGCAAATATAGCGGCGTGTATCGTCTTAGGTTTTGTAGGAACATTGGCTGTAAAAGACAGCGTGACAGATGCTACTCGCCTGCTTTTGGTCACGGGTTTTTGCGGTGGGTTTTCCACGTTTTCCACCTTCTCGAATGAAACATTTTTACTATTACAACAAGGAAAATTGGCGGCAGCCTTGTTTTACGCAACAAGCAGTTTGATTTTTTGTTTAATAGGCGTGTGGTTAGGCAATCTGATAAGTAGCAGGGTGTAAATAATCGCTACATTGAACTCCGTTAAATAGGGCGTTCTGTGCAAGCGATAGCCGTGTTTATTTTGCTGCCAGCACTTAGGAATGGGTAAAAGATAACTTGGTTAGTTTTACTCGCCTTTTGACCCGAAGCGGCGTTAAATTTTTCGTACAACGCGCTGCGTTGAACTCAAAATTTGCCTTGCTTCCTGCCAAAATCCT
>JBEEMU010000491.1:0-7934 GCA_041192485.1 Bacteroidota bacterium
TTTGACCCGAAGCGGCGTTAAATTTTTCGTACAACGCGCTGCGTTGAACTCAAAATTTGCCTTGCTTCCTGCCAAAATCCTTCGCAAAACCTGCCCAAGTTATCATTTACACGTTCCTTAGCCTTTCGATTAGATTGATTTTTCGTACCAAAAAAAGAATATTCATGCGTATCGATATTTTAAGTGTAGTACCCGAATTGCTACACAGCCCGTTGCAACATTCTATACTCAAACGAGCGCAACAAAAAGGCTTGCTCGACGTGCATATCCATAATATCCGCGATTATGCGACGAATAAACACAAGCAAGTGGACGATTACCCGTTTGGCGGCGGCGCAGGCATGGTGCTAACGTGCGAGCCGATTGCCGCGTGTTTCGACGCGCTTTTTGCCGAACGCAAGTATGATGCCGTTATTTACATGACTCCCGACGGCAAAACGCTGAATCAGCAAACATGCAATCGACTCTCTTTGTTTGGCAGTATTGCCATTCTTTGTGGGCATTATAAAGGCATCGACGAGCGGATTCGACAAACCTATATTACGATGGAAATGAGCGTGGGCGATTATGTGCTTTCGGGCGGCGAAATTCCCGCACTCTTGTTGGTTGATGCGCTTGGTCGGCTTATTCCGGGCGTTTTGAACGACGAAACTTCCGCGTTGCTCGACTCCTTTCAAGATAATTTACTCGCTCCGCCCGTTTATACACGGCCTGCTGAATGGCGCGGCTTGGCGGTTCCTGCTATTTTGCTTTCGGGGCATGAAGCAAAGGTAGATGACTGGCGCATGGAGCAATCGCTCAAACGAACCGAAGAGCGTCGCCCCGACTTGCTACAATAAAAAACTATTTATATCATGCAAACATTAAAAATAAATCCGCTTTGGATTCTCTTTTTCATGGCTTTATTTGCCATCGTAACCTTAGGTGTTATCTATTTTTTAAAACAAATTTGGTTTATAGGCATGGTTTTATCGCCTATTATTCTGCTTATCGCCTTTTTTATACATAAAGAGACGGTTTTAGCGCATTTTAAAACTATTGGCGACGAGTTTTGGAAAAACCCGATTCGCGGCCTTTTTTCGGCCGTCTTGTCTTTTGCTGCCTTGCCGATTGTTAGTATTTATATTTTATTAAAAGCCATTTTCCATAATAAAATAGGCGAAATGCAACAAAAAAACCCGTTTGAGATGTTCGGAAACCAAGAACAAGAGGTTCGCGACGAGCAAATTACGCGAGAGAAAAAGAACCCTTCGGTAGGCGAATATATTGATTATGAGGAAGTTGAGTGAGTAGGTACAACGTGTAAAAACTCAAAATTTGCTTGTACCGAAGCGGTAACTATTGCAAAATCAATCGAGAATATTTATAAAATATTGGCGAAGAAGTTTTTAAAATTACCCGATTATAAATGCAAAAAAGGACTACTAAACAAGCTGTTTAGTAGTCCTTTTTTTACCCTATTATCCTACCTAATAAGTAGTAGTATATAAATAATTGCCCCCAAAACGCCCTGTAAAATAGGGCGTTTTGGGGTAATGATAACCGTGTTTATTTTGCTATCTTATTCAGGTTCAAAACCTAAAATAATGGTGAATTTACCGAATTGAGAGAAAATATCTTTTGTCGTGTCGGTACCTGTTTTGTCAAGCCCTAAGCCGTAATCGAAACCGAGTGTACCGAACATTGGTAAAAATACGCGAAGCCCCATACCTGCGGTGCGATATAAATTGAACGGATTGTACTCGGCGGAAGAACGCCACGCATTTCCTGCTTCTAAGAAGGTTGTTGCGTAAATCGTAGAGTTCGGGTTTGTTGTGAAGGGGTAGCGCAATTCAACGGTATATTTGTTGAAAACGGCCGAACCGCCGACGCTATTATTCGCTTCCAAGTTGGCAACATCGTAGCCGCGCAACGAAACAAGGTCGATGCCCAATAAGTAGGAGCCGCCAAAATTACCTGTAATACCGTCGCCGCCTAACTGGAAACGCTCGAATGGCGACAGCCCGACTTTTTCATTATAATACCCCAAGAAGCCCATTTTTGCGGCGGTGCGCAAAACAAATTTTGGTCCAAGCGGCGTAAACCATTCCGCAGTAAGTTTATATTTTTGATACTCCACAAATTTGAAACGCTCTTTCATATTGCTGCTTGGTGCTTCGTTGCTGAAAAGCGAGTAAGGTGGCGTAAGCTGTGCCGAAAGCTGGAAACGCGACCCCGAAGTTGGGAATATCGGGTTGTCGATGCTATTGCGCGAGAAAGTTTGATTGATGCTGAAATTATAAAAATCGCCCGTTGTTAGGGCTTCTATTTTTTTCGTTTCAGTGTTTGTCACAGTAAAGCCGCTCCAATTGCTGAGGGTAATATTTTGTAAACTGACGGTGGTATTTGATACAAAAAAGTCATCTGGTTTTTTCAAACGTGTGCCTAAGCCAATAGATAAACCCTTGATTGTCAGGCCTTGATAAGTAGTTGCGCCTTCCACGCCATACGATTGTTTTGTCAAAAATGCGCTTGCCGAAAAAGCGTTCGGGCGTTTTCCGCCGAGCCAAGGCTCGGTGAATGACATATTATACGACTGGTAGCGGTCGCCGGTTGTTTGCGCCCGAATAGAGAGGCGTTGGCCGTCGCCTTGCGGCAAAGGCGACCAGGTTTCGGGGCGGCTTAGGTTTTTCAACGAAAAGTTGTTGAATGTTACGCCAAGTGTGCCAATCAAGCCGCCTTGCAAACCGCCGTAGCCTGCCGAAAGTTCTAACTGGTCAGACGGTTTTTCTTCTACCGTGTATTCTATATCGACGGTTCCGCGCTGTGCATTGACGGGCGTGTTTACACCCATTTTTTCAGGGTTGAAATAACCTAATGCAATGATTTCACGTTGTGAACGAATAATATCGGAGCGGCTGAATTTCTGGCCAGGCTTCGTGCGCAACTCGCGGCGAATAACGTGTTCGTGGGTGCGGTCGTTTCCTTTGATGGTTACTTGGTCAATAGTGGCTTGCGGTCCTTCAAAAATACGAATTTCGTAGTCAATAGAATCTTTATCTATCGAGGTTTCGATGGGGTCGACACGGAAAAACAAATAGCCATTGTCCATGTATAACGACGAAATATCGCGATTGTCTTGGCTGAAGCGCAAACGCTGCTCCAATTTTGAGGCATCGAATGCGTCGCCTTTTTCTATACCAACTACTTCGCGCAAGCGTTCGGTTGTATAAATCGTATTGCCCTTAAAGGCAATTTTGCGGAAGTGATATTGCTGCCCTTCTTCAATTTTTATTTTTAGGCGCAATAAATTTTTTTCGCGCGTTACTGTATCTTTTACAATACGGGCATCGCGGAAGCCATTATTATTATAATAGCTTAAAATAGCTTTTTTATCATCTTCAAAATCTTCTCTATTAAATTTTGAGGGTGAAAATATTTTCCAAATAGTATTTGTATTTTTCAGCAAACCGCGCAATTTTGTCGATTTTGCATGATTATTTCCTTCAAAAGAAATTTCGCGAATACGCACTCGCTTGCCTTGTTTGACATCGAATACTAACCGCGCCGAGTTCGTGAGAAGTGAGTCTTTTATTTCGCGCACCGAGGTGGTTACATCTAAAAAGCCTTCGTCTATATAATAGTTATTGACCGTATTCACCGCGTTTGTTTTCATATCTTCGGTGATAATACTGCCTTTATTCATAAAGCGGCTAATTTTATTATTGATGTCTTCTTGCGTTGCGCGTTTTACGCCTTGATACGAGTAGCGCGATAGGCGTGGACGTTCCTGCACTCGAATACTCAAAAAGAGAATATCGCCGATGCGTTTTTCCAAATCAACGCGCACGTCTGTGAAAAGTTTTAGTTTCCAAAGGTTGCGAATGGCGCGAGGAATATTATCGCCTGGCATTTTTATTTTTTGCCCAATCGTCAAACCAGAAACGGCAATAACGGCGTTTTGGTCGGCAAATTGCGCATTTTTGACTTCTATTCCGCCAATCTCGAACTCTTGCGGCGCGGAGTAAGGGTCGGCTGGTCGCTCAGGGCGCGAAGAATCGGCACTACTTGGTGAGCTTGGCGTTTTGGTGTTTTTGTTTTGCGCGAAAGCGTTGATACTAAACAGTACGCTTAGGCTGAAAATTAAATATTTCATTTATGTATTGATATGCGCGTATTTTTTATAAAATCGCTTAAAGTATGATTTTTAGTAACTATTTATATAAACAGGTATTCTGAATAAAACGCTGCTTATTAGTATGTTAAAAGTATGTTAGCGTTTTTAGAGAGGACTAAGCCTTTCTAAAAACGCCACAAGGTACGACTTTTTAACGAATTTTAAATTGTAATTATTGCGGTCTGCGGTTTAGGAAAGCGTCAGAAATAAAGTATTTTAAAAAGAATGTATAATTGACCGTCTGTAAGGCATTGTTCCCAAGGCTTGTCGGTAGCGTTTTACGGTTTCCGCCAAGCCCAAATAGAGGGCATCGCAAACGATAGCGTGGCCGATGGACACCTCTAATAGTCCTTCTATTTCGGAGGCATAAAACTGTAAATTGTCTAAATTGAGGTCGTGTCCTGCATTTATACCCAAATTGCAGGCACGAGCGCAGGCAGCTGCTTGTTTGTGTGGGGCAATAGCGGCTATTTTATTGGTATAAAAATCATGCGCAAATTTGCCTGTATAAAACTCGATGCGGTCGCAACCTGTTGCGGCTGCGCCTTCTACCATGCGCTCGTCAGCATCAACGAAAAGCGAAACTCGAATATTTTTTTCGTGAAGTGCCGCCACGATTTCGCATAAAAAATCGCGATGCGCAACTGTGTCCCAACCGCCGTCGGAAGTGAGCGCGGTCGGCGCGTCGGGTACAAGCGTACATTGGTGCGGGCTGTTTTCTAAAACCATCGCCATAAAACGCGCATCGGGATTGCCTTCCACGTTGAGTTCCGTAGCAATAGTTTGCTTCAACAAGGGAATATCGGCGTATTGAATATGCCGCTCATCGGGACGTGGGTGAACGGTGATGCCTTGTGCGCCAAATTTTTCTAAATCGAGCGCAATTTGCAGAATATTCGGCAAGTTTGCGCCGCGCGAATTGCGGATTAAGGCAATTTTATTAATATTTACGCTAAGTGTCGTCAATTTTGGTGTCATCACAATTTTTTATGGTTTATTTTTTAAATTCGCTTAAATTAGTAGAAATACTAATATAATCGGTTCCGCCTGCGAAATGCCGCATTTGATGGGCATACTCTATTCTGAATTGTTTTATTTTCAAGCCTACGCCAAACGACAAGCCTAAGAAGCCGCGTAAGTTTTTGGGTAATAATTCGGATTGTGTTAGATGATTATAGCCTACGCGAATGCGGAAATTTTCTTTTTTGCCCAATAAAAATTCGCCGCCGAAGACGAAATGACGTGCGGCATTGTCTAACCAATAAAAAGAAGTGTCGTTTTTTTGCTCGGTGCCAAAAATGGTTGTTTCTTTGACGGCGTAAGGGTCGTCGTAGCGATTACTCCACCGCTCCAAGTGCTGTGCGGTCAAAGTAAGGCGCAAAGGCAGGCGTTTTAAGCGTTGCGCAATACCGATTTGCAGGTTTGTCGGCATTTTTTCTGCATTGCCTGTTCGATAGTTAGTTAGCTGTCCGCCTGCATTATTGATGCAAATTGCCGCCGAAAAACCTTTTGACGTATCGTTATACATCAGTGCAGCATCGGCGAGTAAAGCCGTTGATTGATACGATTCTAACTGCGACGTGACAAAGTGTGCGTTCACGCCAATCGAATAATTTTTATTCAGTTTGCGCCCTATACCCGTCGTCAATGCGTATTCGCTTGCGTTGAAGGTCGATTGTACATTGCCATACTCGTCGGTCATCGGCATTTTGCCATAGTTGAGGTACTGAACGCCGCCGTGTAGCGTCCAGCGCGAAGGCAACGAGTGCGCATAAGAAGCGTAGCCAGTGAATACTTCAGGCGCAATAAATCCGCTATTAAAGCTGAGTTGCTGGTGCATCGTTTTGTTCAAGCAAGCGGGATTGCTTAGGGCTAATGCGGCATCGTCGTCAGAAAACGAGAGCATTGCGCCGCCTAAAGCGGCTACTCGCGCCGATTGCGGCAGGCGCAAAAAAGCGTAGGTAGCTTGCCCGCCTAATTGCGCAAAGCAAGGGTTGAAGCAGGCGAAGAGCGCACTTACTCCAATTAAAAATAAGTGTTTGCTGCGATTTTTCATGTTTTTTATTGATTTTTTTATTCTACGGTAGTACAACGCCCCATGACGCAGTTCTTTTTAGTTACTTTGGCTGTTGCCGAATCGTACTCTACGAGTGCGCCGTCTTCTTGCGCCGAATCGAAGCGGCTATTATATTTGTAGTTTCCTTCGGCTTTTGGGCGGCCGTCGCTGTAAAATTCTTTGAAAGCACCGTCTTCCACGCCATTTTTAAACTGCACGGTTTCGCGTAGTTTTCCGTTCGGAAAGTAGCGTTTGTACTCGCCTTCGTATTTGTCATTGACATAAACGGCATCTGAATTTACCTGCCCATTCGGGTAATACGATTTAAATTCGCCGTTGAGTTTGCCTTTTTTATAATGGCGCAACTCGGCAATTTTGCCGTCTAAGTCGAAGAGTTTGTTCTCTCCTTCTAACGAATCGGCTTCGTAAAACGCTGCTTCGAGCAAAATTTTTCCTGTGCTGTCGAGGCGTTCCCATGCGCCTTCTTTTTTACCGTCTTCGGTAACGTGATAACGAAGGAGGCTCACGCCAAATTTCTCTTCTTTAGGTAGAAGTGTTGGTTTGCAAGCAGCCATAAAAATTGCCAAAAGGCAAGACCCGACTAAAATTTGTTTTACTTTCATGCTTTTTTTAATAAAAAAAATTAATGGTTTTGGATTGTTTATAATAAAAGAAAAGTGTATAGTATAAGGACTGTAGCGAAATAAAAGCGTGTTAAAGTATAATGTTCTGTGGGAATATTGGGGGGCCGATGAATTAAATTCTTTTTGGAATTGCATAATCGTTTTTTTATTTTACCATGGTTGTTGTAGCTCTATTTTCACCATTTTTAAAAAGAGAAACGGCATAAATACCACTTGCTATTTTACTAATATCGATATTTATAAAAGGTTGATTTTCAGAAAAATAGGTATTTATATTGAGTATATTTCTACCCGAAAAATCAGTTATTTGTATAGAATAATTGCCGTTTTCTATGCCTTCGGCTTGCAAGCGCAATACATCGTTTGCGGGGTTGGTAAGAATATGTAAACGAGCGGTCGTAGCGGTGTTGTTTCCGGTAGCAACCGCTGTTGTTTCCGCTAAACTGACGTTCACGCTGCCCGTTGCGCTGTCGCCAGCCGAGCCGCCAGTATCGTTTACGGCATTTCCTGCGGCAAAAATCTTGATGATACCCGTTCCTGCGGCAGGGGCAGTCCAACTAAAGTCAAACGTTTTAAGCGTAGAGGCTTGCGTTTGTTCGGCATATTCGCGGCCGTTTAGCAGGGAAATATGCACATTATTAGAAACCGCAGCAAGTGTTCCCGCCTGGGCGTTTGCGCTGTTGACAACAACGGCTTGGAAGCCTGCGGCAGGCGAATTGGTAGCCGCAGAAATGGTTATTCGGACGTTGTAAGTAAGCCCTGCAATATAATTTGTTACAGGCGCACCTGTCCCGTTTGTCACTGTTATTGCGATAGTTGCATTGCCGAATCCGCCACCATTATGGCATTGTTGGCAGGTTTGGGTGGCCGACACGCGGCCTGTGCTGTCGAAGCCGCTACTTGCTCGACCGCCGCTATTGCTCATCAAAAGAGCTGCTACTACAATCGTTAGTGCGGAGTATAAAATATTTTTTTTCATCTAGCTTTTTTAAGGTTGCTGTTTAGGTTGCTTGTGTTTTACTAATGTGGAGAGTTAAAAAAGGACGCAAGAGGTGTTTAATCTTCGTTTAAATCGCAG
>JBEEMU010000492.1:0-3884 GCA_041192485.1 Bacteroidota bacterium
CTATTTTACAGGGTTTAAGTGGACTCTTATTTATATACTGCTACTTACTGTGTTCGTCTTGCGAACGCTACTACACTTTTTCAGGCATTATTAAAAATAACAGCAATAGAACGGTTCGCATCTATTATTATAATGCGTTGAGTCCGCGCCAAAAAATAGACAGCACGGTTATTGCGAAAGGCGAAGAAAAAGTGATTCGAAGACAAACCTATCTCGGCAATCAAGAAATAAGCGATATGTGTGCTTCAATGGTTTTTTTACCACTTTGCGACACGGTTACGGTAAAAGTCGATACAAATAGAGTGTTGTTTAAAAATATTTTTAAAAACGAAAACTGGAGTCGCGAAACCGATAAATACGACGTAAACTGCCGTTTTACTATCGAGCAATCGGACATTTAATTCCTATAAAATGATTGATAATCAAATCGTTATCATCGGAACTGGGCGAGTAGCAACGCATCTGGCGGCAAGATTGCAGACCTTGGGTGGCGATGTGCGGCAGATACTTGGACGAAACCGCGATAAAACACAAAAAATAGCATCGCAGTTTGTAAACTGCGATGCTATTTTCGTTCCTTCAAAAATTCTAAGAACGGCTAATTACTATATCGTTGCGGTAAGCGACGACGCAATCGCCCAAGTTGCGGCAAGTTTGGCTATGTATTTGCCCGAAACAGCTTTAATTCTGCATACTTCGGGCAGCGTAGCAAGCACGGTTTTCGCCGCTTATTTCAAAAACTATGGCGTACTGTATCCGCTACAATCGTTTAGCCCCGAAACCGCTCCCGACTGGCAAACCCTTCCGATTTGCATTCATGCAAATAACGAATTAAAAATCAATGACTTACGGGGTTTTGCAACGCAACTATCGCCAAAAGTATTTACTATTGATGACAAGCAGCGAGCAAGTTTGCACGTTGCCGCCGTTTTTGCCAATAACTTTACGAACCATTTATTTGCAATAGCCGAAACTATTTGTATAAAAGAACAAGTCCCTTTCGACATTTTGCGGCCACTTATCGCCGAAACTGCTCGCAAGGTTCAGCATATTTCGCCTGTTTTAGCCCAAACAGGCCCTGCTTTACGCGGCGATGCAGCCACGATGCAACGGCATATTGAATATTTGCAAAAATACAACGACAGCGTTTTATATGAATTGTATAAGCTTATTTCGGAAAATATTATACGGAAAAATACAGCAAATTAACTATAAAATAGTTTATAAAACTTCTGCTACCGTAAAACAGCTTCCGCCAATAAAAATAATATCACGCGCCGATGCCTTGCTTTTCGCCCCCGCAAGAGCCGCTTCTACACTCGAATATGTGTCGCCGATTAAATCGAAACGACGAGCTTCTCGTTGCAACTCTTCGGCGACTAAACCACGCGGAATATCGGCTTTCGCAAAATAATAAACGGCGTTTTTCGGCAATAATGCGAGCATCGTGTCTAAGGTTTTATCGTTTACAACGCCCAAAACGAAATGCAAACTTGGGTTTTCAAGCGTATTGCAAATCGCCGTTAATTGCCGCATTGTCTGGTTTAAGCCGCCTTCATTATGTCCGCTATCCGCAATTATTAGCGGTTTTTGCGCTAATAGTTGCCAACGCCCTTGCATTTTTGTCAAGGCTCGCACGTCCGACAAGCCTTTTGCAGCCGTTTCAGCTTCTATCCCAAAACCATAAATTTCATTTAAAATATCGACCGTTTTTAATACGCCTACCATATTTTTCAATTGATATTCGCCAAACGCATCTATTTGATAATCAAGTACTTGTATTTTATTTTTCAAAATAGAAACCTTCATTTTATTGGTATAATCATTTTCAAAACTTTGCACCGAATAAGTGGTATCGGCAAAGAAAATAGGCGCGTTTTGAGCCGCCGCTTTTTCTATAAAAACGGATTTCACTTCGGCTTGCGTTTCCGAAATAATAACAGGAATTTTCGGCTTTATAATGCCCGCTTTTTCGCCCGCAATTTCCACTAAGGTATTGCCAAGCATCGCCTGATGGTCGAAACTAATATTGGTGATAACCGAAACGAGCGGCGTAATAATATTTGTGCTGTCTAAACGCCCTCCAAGCCCAACTTCAATGAGGGCAATATCAACGGCTTGTTTCGCAAAGTAATCGAAGGCCATAGCGACCGTCATTTCAAAAAAAGAAGGTTCAATGCGCTCCAAAATTGCTTTATTTTCGGCAATAAAGGCGATAACGGCTTGCTCGGAGATGTATTCCGCGCCTATTTTAATGCGTTCGCGAAAATCGCGGTAATGTGGCGAAGTATAAAGACCGACGCGCAAGCCTTGTGCCGCCAAAATAGCCGCTAAAAAGTGCGTCGTTGAGCCTTTGCCATTCGTACCCGCAATGTGAATACAGCGCAGTTTTTGCTGCGGATTGCCTATTGCTTCGCAAAGTGCGAGCGTATTTGTTAGGTCTTTTTTAAAGGCTGCAGCGCCAATGCGTTGATACATAGGCAGCGAAGCAAACATATAGTCGAGCGTTTCGGTGTAGGTCAAAATAGAGATGTTCCTTACGGCTTAAAATTTGCGCAAAGTTACGCTTTTTTATAAATAAAAAGACAACTACGCTTTTGCGCAGCTGTCTTTTTTCAAAATTAACCTAATCTTTCCTGAAAAATAGTTTCTAACGTCCTGCAACAGCATCGGTAGTTTCAAAAAGAACATAAGTGTGCAATTCGTCTTTCAAAATACTGGCGTTCACATTTTCTGGAACAAAAACATTATAAACAATAACTTCTTGTAAATCTTGCCCAGCAAATTTGACGAGTTCATGGTCTATGGCTGTTAATCGCATCGTATTGCCATCGTTGTTTACTTGCAAATCGTACCGTTTTTTTGTTTGCAATACTTGAAAGAGACTCAAGTTGCCATTTTTTAAATTGATGTCTGTTTCCAACCTTAATGCGGCATTGTCAGACGTTTTGAAATTAACGGCAGTTTTAAGGTCTAAAATAACGACTTTTGCTCCGTTGAGGTTGTAACTTTTGACTAATGTTTTTTGTACTTGCGCAAAGATGGGCGTGAAAACTGGCGCAAAAAGCATACAAAAAATAAAAATAATGTATAAGTTTTTTTTCATAACGGTCTCTTTTTTTATTGGTTAAACGTTTATAAATAGTGTGCATATCATAAATAGCGTGGTATTTAATAAGTTGCTTTGATAGTACAAATATACGCACTTATTTTGAGTTTTGCAATAGTATAGCCAATATTTTTTGAATTATTTTTATATATACAAATAAAATTTCGTATTTCTATTTAAAATAAAACTTATAAACGTTTTTCAAAAACTGTCCTTTTTAATATTCTGCAAATAATTTGTCATTAATTGATTGCTTTTCGTATTTTTACTAATTTTTCTAATAACGCCTCTAATTTATCGAGTGGCAGCATATTTGCGCCGTCAGATTTTGCAATTTTTGGGTTCGGATGCGTTTCCATAAATAAGCCATCAACGCCTACGGCAACGCCTGCTTTCGCAATTGTTTCTATTAAGTGTGGCAAACCGCCCGTCACGCCTGCTGTTTGATTTGGCTGTTGCAACGAATGGGTGCAATCTAAGACAACTGGCACGTTCATGGCTTGCATTTTGGGTATTCCGCGGAAATCGACGACCATATCTTGATAGCCAAACATCGTGCCTCTATCCGTCAAAACGATGCGGTCGTTGCCAGCGTCGCGTACTTTCTGCACGGCGTGTTGCATGGCTTCGGGGCTTAAAAACTGCCCTTTTTTGATATTTACAACCTTGCCAGTTTGCGCCGCTGCTACTAATAAATCGGTTTGGCGACATAAAAAAGCAGGAATTTGCAGTATATCCACATATTCGGCGGCTATTGCGGCTTCCTCCGCCGCAT
>JBEEMU010000493.1:0-5758 GCA_041192485.1 Bacteroidota bacterium
CAATTACGATTTGCGTATCCCGACTACCTCTTGGAATATTTCGGCCGTTCCGCGTACCGACCCGACCGCTTTACTGCCCGAACACCCGAAATTCCCAGAAGGCGATATCGTGAATAATTTAGATTATGGTAAAAATCGTGCGCGTATCAACTGGTATCGTTTAGACCCTAATCAATACAGAAAGGGTGGCGACAACACGGTTTATGCCTCGCAAATTTTAGAAAAAGACGTTTTCCCACAATTAGACCAAAATTATCAAACAAACCCGATTAACTCGTCGTTTGATATTAGCTACTATCCGATGGAACGCGGCCCTTATAATTATGATTTGCCAACACCAACTTTGGGCGTTTCGGCAGGTTGCAACTCCAACAGCGGCGTGCTAAACAACCCAAAAACGCGCTGGGGCGGTATTATGCGCCCGTTGCAGAATGCGGATTTTGAAGCAGCAAATATCGAATTTATAGAAATGTGGGTGATGTCACCTTTCAACAGCAATGGCGGCAATGCAACAGGTGGCGATGTTTATTTCAACCTTGGTAATGTTTCAGAAGATGTATTGCGCGACTCGCGGATGTATTTTGAAAACGGTATTCCAGCACCCGGCAGTAGTAACCGCATTGATAATACGAACTGGGGACGTGTGCCACGTGTGCAACCTATTGTCAATGCTTTTGACAATGACCCTGCGGTACGCGCGGCGCAAGATATTGGTTTTGATGGTTTGGACGATGCTGCTGAAAGAATAAAATTTGATAGTGTCTTTTTGCAAAAATTTCCAAACAACTCGGTATTCAGCTCCTTACGAAATGACCCTTCGAGCGATAATTTTATCTTTTTCAACGATACCACAAATCATACGAGCATCCAAACGTCGGGTACGGCTATTCGTCAACGGTATAAATATCATAATAATCCGCAGGGCAATTCGCCGAGCAATCAAGAGAGTTTGACCAATCAATCGGGTACGAATATTCCCGACAGCGAAGACTTAAACCGCGATAATACGTTGAGTGAAACGGAGGCTTATTATGAATATAAATTGCATTTGGAGCCAGAACCAGGAACAACCGACGGCTCAATTAAAGATAGTAAATATATTGTAGATAAAGTAAAAGCGAAGATTGGTGGCGAAGATGTTTGGTTCTATCAGGTAAAAATACCAGTGGACCAATACACGTCGAAAGTGGGCGATATAAACGACTTCCGCTCGGTGCGTTATATGCGTATGTATATGCACAACTGGAACGAGCAGGTCACTTTGCGTATGGCGCGTCTGCAATTAGTGCGCAATCAGTGGCGCAGATACCGCCGCGACCTCATCGACCCCTTTGTGGGAACGCCTTGCGGCGACACGGAAGGCACGTCGTTCGACGTAGTTTCGGTAAACTATGAGCAAAATAGCAAGCGCAAACCGTATCCTTATTTAATTCCGCCAGGCATTCGCCGCGAATTAAGCGTCAATCCGACGCAATCGACTCAGCAAAACGAGCAAGCTTTGCAAATTTCTGTTTGCGGTATTTGCGATGGTGACGCTCGCGGTATCTACAAAAACCTGAACTTGGATATGCGCACGTTCAAACGCTTGCGTATGTTTGTACACGCCGAGCGCCGCGAAGAAGACCCGAATTTGCAAGACGGACAAATGAGCGTTTTCATGCGCATCGGCTCCGATTATGATAATAATTATTATGAATATGAAATTCCGTTGAAATTGACAACAGGCACGTTTCCCGACGATATTCCGGTGGGAACCGACACCGAAGCGCAATATAAAAAACTACTCTGGCTTTCGGATAATTCGTTTGATTTTACCTTCGATTTGCTGCGCTCGCTAAAAACTAAGCGAAATAACGACCCGACGGCTTCGCCGAATATTCCGTATATGATAGACGACCCCAGCTTTCCGGGGCATAAAGTGCGGATAAAAGGAAACCCCGATTTGGGCTATGCAAAAGGCGTGATGATTGGCCTTAGAAACCCGACCGACGATGCCGCCGCTCACTGTGCGACTATCTGGGTAAATGAGTTGCGAGCAAGCGGCTTTGATGAGCGCGGCGGAACGGCAGCTATTGCCCGCCTAGATGTCACCCTCGCCGACTTAGGAAATGTCACGGCTTCGGGAAATTATAGCTCGATTGGCTGGGGAAGTTTGGAGCAGCGCGTGGCGCAGCGTTCCAAAGAAGAAAACTTACAATACGACGTAGCAGGAACCTTAGAATTAGGCAAGTTCTTACCGAAAGTATGGGGCATTCGCTTGCCGTTTTTTGCGCAATATTCTAACCAAATAAAAACGCCGCAATTCGACCCCTATCAATTAGATATTCCGTTTGCCGATGTCATCGCAGGCGCAACAAGCCAGCAACAACGCGACTCGCTTCGCGAACAAGCCGTTACTATTAATAGTATTCGCGGGTTTAATTTTACGAATGTGCGAAAAGATAGAACAGGCACGAAAACGGCACCCATGCCTTGGGATATTGAGAATTTTAGCGTGACGTATGCCTATAATCAAGTCTATAAATCAGACCCAACTATTGCTAAAAATATTTTAGACCAATATCGCGGCGCACTCGATTACTCGTTCTCGATGCCGCAACCCTTAGATATTCGACCGTTTAAATTTATTAAAAACGACCTGAAAGGCTGGTTAGCGATTATCAAAGACTTCAACTTTAATCCGTTGCCAAACTCGTTTACGTTTTCTAACCAAATGAACCGACAAGTCGGGCAGATAAAATACCGCTTTTCGGGCGACGATGAAAAAGCAACTTGGTATGACAAGCGATTCACTTGGGATAGAAATTATAATTTGCAATGGAATTTGACAAAATCGATTGGTTTAACCTTTTCGGCAATCAATAATGCCATTGTAGATGAACCCAAAGGCTTGATTAATACGAAAGCCAAAGAAGATGAAATTTGGAAAAATATCCAAAAATTTGGCCGAAATCGCGCTTATTCGCATAATTTATCCGTAAATTACACCGTTCCTATCAATAAAATACCGCTATTGGATTGGGTACAAATAAAAGCTACTTATGCCGCAACCTACAACTGGTCGCGAGCTTCGCTCAATACCGACTCGTTGGGCAATGTGGTTGGCAATACCCAAAACCGCCAAATCAATGCAGACCTCGATTTTACTCGCTTTTATAATAAATGGGGCTATTTGAAAAAAATAAACGCGCCAATACCCGATAAAGATGGAAAAAGCGGAAAAGGAGGGAAAGATGGAAAAGGAGGCGATTTGAAATCAAAATTTGATAAAGCAGGCAAAGGAAAAGGTGGTGAAGAAGAGACGGATAAAGACTCGAAAGATAAAGACCCCAAAGATAAAGACTCGAAAGATAAAGACTCGAAAGATAAAGACGGGAAAGATAAAAAAATGATAGGCGCACCCGATGGGAAAGGCGGCAAACCAGGGAAAGACGACAAAACGCCCCCAAAACCGCACGAACCGACGCTTGCCGAGCGCATCGTTTTGCGCCCCTTGATGATGATTAGAAAGGGACGCGCTACCTATCAAGAGCAGTTTGGAACAATCATACCTGGCTTTATGCCAAGTACGCACCTTCTCGGTATGAACAGCGACTGGCAGGCTCCTGGCTTCGACTTCGTGGCGGGTATGCAGCCGAATACGCGCTGGTTAGATGCGGCAGCTTCGAAAGGTTGGTTGAGCGAAAACCCGTACCTCAACCAGCAAATCCAGCAAACCTACTCGCAAACCATCAATGCGCAACTCAATCTCGAACCATTCGACGAGTTCCGAATTGACGTGACCGCACAGCGCACTTACACGAAAAACCATACCGAATTATTCAAACGCGACAGTCTGGGTGCGCCAAATCACAGCCACCTCACACCGATGGATATGGGCAATTTGACCGTTTCGTTCTTTACCTTGAACACTTTATTTATAGACAAAACAGGCGACGATTATTCCAAATTATTTAAAGACTTTGAAGCAAACCGCTTAATCGTTTCGCGTCGTTTAGGCTCCGATGCGCACACCGCAACCATCGATTCGTCGCAAGGCTATGCCTTCGGCTACGGCCGCTACTCGCAAGCCGCCTTGATACCTGCGTTCCTTTCGGCTTACACGGGGCAAAATGCGCAAACCTATAATTTGAATGTGTTTAACACCATCCCGCTGCCAAACTGGAAAATGACGTATAATGGTTTAGTAAAATTCAAATCTATTGCCAAAGTATTTTCGTCTATCAGCATCACGCACGGTTATAAATCGACGCTGACGGTGAATAGCTATCGCTCCAATTTGTTCCAGCACGTCGATGCCGACGGCTTTTTTAGTGGCAATATCGACCCTGTTTCACGCAATTTCTACTCGATTTACGAAATTCCCGACATGGTCATCACCGAACAATTGCAGCCGTTGATTGGCATCGATGTTCGCACCAAAAAAGATTTGACGGCACGAGTAGAGTATAAAAAATCGCGTACTTTGACAATGAATTTCACCGATTACCAGATAAATGAAACCCGAACCGACGAGTTTGTTCTCGGCGCAGGCTACCGCATAAAAGGCTTGAAACTGCCATTTACAATTGGTAAAAAGAAACCTATTAAAAAAGAAGAAGAAGACAAAACCGCTGTTATCGGCCCCGACGGAAAGAAGAAAGCAGGTAAAAAACCAAAAGCAGGCACGACGCTCGACAACGATTTGAACTTTAAATTAGATGTTTCTTACCGCGACGATATTACCTTCAACCGACCGTTAGACCAAGACCCCGTGCGCACACGCGGTTTGCGCACACTCCGCGCCTCTCCGTCTATCGATTATCAATTGAACAAAAACCTCAATATCCGCTTGTTCTACGATTATAACTCGACGGTTCCCGCAACATCGGCATCATTCCCGATAACAACGCAACAAGGCGGCGTAACTATCCGCTTTATGCTCGGACGATAGGTTCTACGCACCTTATAACCTTTCTTAAACTGCTAAAAAATATGCTAATACAAGAATTGCAACTACACGCTAACGACCTCTCGGCTTTAAAAACATTTTACTGCGATAGCTTAGGCTTTAAAATGGTTGCAAACAATGCCGATAATTTTACGGTGCAATGCGGTACCAGTAAACTCACGTTTCTAAAAACGCATTTAATAAACGCCAAACCCTATTACCATTTTGCGTTTAATATACCGAGCAATCAAATTAAAGACGCGCATAACTGGCTGAAAACAAAGCAGATAGAGGCGATGCCAACAGAAATTGATGAGGCGACTAACCAGCCCATTTATATCGCTGCGTTCGACGCTTGGCAGGCCGAAGCCGTTTATTTCTACGACCCTGCGGGCAATATTGTCGAGTTTATCGCTCGCCACGAGTTTTCACGCCCGTCAAGCAAGCCATTTTCGATGGAAAATGTCATTAGTATCAGCGAAATAGGCTTAGTCGCTGTGGAAAAAGACTCGAAAGAGTATGCCGCCGAACTTCGAGAGAAATACGACCTCACCTCCTTTCAAAAAGGAACCAATAGAACTGATTTTTGGGCATTAGGCGCAGACAACGGCTTGCTCCTCGCATTCCGCGAAGGACGCAAGTATTTCCCGACCGACCTGCCAGCCGCACGGTTTCCTTTAAAAGTATTCTTTGAAAACCGTAAAAATATAGACTGCGAATTGCAAATTTGGTAGAAAGAAGAAGAAATAAGGTAGAGAGGATTTTTGAACTCTCTCTCTACCTTACTCATCTACCTTACTCATCTACCTTATCAATTTTTCGCCCAAT